>VGYV01000049.1 GCA_016872855.1 Planctomycetota bacterium | reverse complement strand
GAGGCCGAGGTCGAGTCCCTCCTGGAGCTTCTTGGCGGAGCGCCATTCGGGGAAGCGGCTCTCGCGGACGTGCCAGGAGAAGCCGAAGTACATCTTGTCGCGTCGGCCCTTGAGGGCGCGGCTGTAGGCCAGGATCTCCTCGCCGCAGCAGGCGTCAACGTAGTTGATCCCCTTCTCGATGCAGCGCGTCATCACGTCCCAGCGGTTCTTCTGGAACGCCTCGTTGCCGATGTCGGTGCTCATCCAGCCGCGTGGCTCGGAGCCGCCGATGATCTTGACGACGCGCTTCCAGTGTCCGCCGAGTGCGATGGCGGAGACCATGAGGCCGGTCTTCCCGCAGCGGCGGTATTCCATGTCGGGGTTGTAGTTGAGTATCTTCGAGGTGTCGGGGGCCTTGGCGGCCGGCTCTGCCGCCGATGCCGCGGCTGCGGCGGCGGCCGCGGTGGTGGCGACGAATTGCCGGCGGGTGAGCGAACGCTTCATGCTCATGTCCTCCTGCGGTGTGTCTCCCCTTTGCAGGAGAATACTACTACGGCGGCGGAAAGTCAACGGCGGAGGGGCCGCCAGAGAAGAGAGATTCCTCGACATCGCTGCGCTACGCTCGGAATGACTGCCTCGCTGGCCGGGAGGCCTTGCGGGCGCGCGGTCCAGCAGGAGGATGCGGACCACGGCGGCTACTCCAAGCCCAGGTGTCGCACGATGTCCTCCAGGGCCTCGCCGCGTTCGCCCGCGCGAGGGTCCAACATTCGTAACACTTCAGCCGAGTGAAGTGGAGGTTTGGAGTGCGGCCTTTAGGCCGTATCCTGCGCCCCAGATACGGGCTAAAGCCCGCACTCCGAACTCGGCGCGCCATCCGAGGGCGACGGTTGGCTCTCCACTTCATTCGGCTGAAGTGTTACCAAGATTCTATAGAATGACTGAATAGGGGCCACGCTTCGGCGCAGCCAGGATGACTTCGTCATACCACCATCCTACTCCGAACCGGACCTATTCTCGAATCCCAAAACGCCGTCTTGGACAAGAGTGACTGCGGGAGTCTTCTTCTGGCCCCCGGGGGTCACCTCCCCAGCCGCCACCCCTTCGCATCGGTCTCTAGCACGGTGTGGCCCTTGTAGCGGTTGTAGACCCCGTGCATCTCCTCGATGGTGTCGAAGTAGCCGACAATGTGCGCCGCGCTGAACGATTCGCCCGCCTTCACCGGCCTGCCGTGAATCTCCTCGATCATCACGATGATCCCGCCCGGCCGCTGGCTGCACCAGGCCTCGTAGACCACGCTCGGCTCCAGCGTCAGCCCGGCGAGCCACGGGCCGTCCTTCCCAGTCGCCTTGTCCCGCAGGTGATACGCGCGGATGAAGTGCTCGGGCGTCTTGTTCAGGTCGCGGCGGTAGCCGAACTTCATATCAGGCGGGAAGGGCGTGAAGAACTCACTGGCCGGAATCCGCACCCCCTTCGGGCCGCCGAGATAGCTCAGGTACATCTCGCTGAACGTGTCGCCCTTCTCGTGTCGGACGCAGCCCGGCACGTCGCCCCGCAGGAACATCTCGGGCGAGTCGTTCACGCTCTCGATCTTGTCCATCAGCACAAAGAACCGCTCGCCCTTGGGGAACACGACCCGCTGCGTCCAGCGCGAGCCCGCCTTGCGGCCTGGGGCCGCGTACTCGTAGCGATACGTCGTCGTCACCGCGATGAAATCCTTGCCGCGAATCACCTCGGGCTGCACCGGCTTCATCCTGTGGCACAGTTGCGGCCCCTCGATCATCCGCTTGCGATGGCTGCTCCCGTGCGCCATCAGCGCATAGTGCCGACGCTGCGGGTCCGTCTCATTCGTGAACCAGGTATACCTACCGACCCCGTGGCCGTCGGGGGCGATGACCTTCTCGCTCCAGGCCTCATCGCTGCCTGCCTCCATCAGCCAGTCAATCACCATCAGCCCGTCGCCCGCCTCGCGGAAGCCCGTCGCCTTATCAAGAAACGACCCCTTCTCGATCCCCGTCATCCAGTGCTTGGGATTCTCCTTCGGGACCACCGCTTCTAGCCTGTCGGTCTCGAGCTTGATGCTGCGCTCGTCCTCAGTCACCTTCACCCACTCACCCTCCTCCGCCATGGCCGCCCCAACGACCGCCATCGCGATCAACGTCCCCAGCCACATGGGACACCTCCTCATCGAAACAGTGATCCCGCCCCCACCGACCTTGTGTCGGTGGGGCGAAGGACTGGCAACTAATTGGGGCACCCCCAGCCAACTCGGCCGGAGCCATAAGCGCAGAAACACCAAGACCCTACAGTCGCGAGTGGCTGTAGGGCCTCGGGCTGCTCGTGTGGCGCGCCCGGCAGGACTCGAACCTGCAACCGTAGGCTTCGAAGGCCTCCACTCTGTCCAATTGAGCTACGGGCGCCAAGCCAGTCGCCGGAGGCAACTATACCAGGTGGCCCACGGGGAGTCAAGGTGTCACTCGACGCGCGCTTGCGCGGTGGCCGCAGCGCCGGTGGCTGTGTCACGGAACACGAGGGTGTAGTCGCCCACCTGCTCGTTGAGGGCCAAGGGGAGGGCGAAGTCGGCGCGGCCACCGCGGGTCTCCAGGACGCGGCTGAGGTAGCGAACGGTCTGGCCGTCGGGCCGCGTGACCTGGAGGCTGATGAAGTGCCGCGCCCACCGCCCCCTTCCCGCCTCGACGGCCACCCGTCCCTCGATGGCTGTCCCTCGACGGGCTGTGTCCTGCTTCAGCGTCGCCCGCAGCGCCTTTACTTGGTAGGGCAGGATGCTGAAGAGCTGGACGTCGGCCGGCGAGAGTTTCGCCTTCCAGGTCGGCTCGGAGCCGATGTAGCGACCGTTGAGCATGTCGTAGACGTGGCCTGGCATGGGCGCGTGGACGACGACCTCGGTCTCCCCCTCTAGCTTCGCCTTGCGCTGCTTGGTGAGGCCGATGTACTGCGCCCGTCCATCAGCGTGGAGCGAGGCGTCGAGGCCCGGCAGCCAACCGCCGCCAGGGCAGTCTACGCGAACCGGTGGCTCAACCTTGTGCGCCCGCAGGATGGCGGCGAGCAGGCTCCCGACGAGGCGGTTGTGGCCCGGCTCGCCGGTGTAGGCGTAAAGGTGCTCGGGCGTCGGGTAGCCGCGGTAGTAGTTGAAGGGGATGTTGAGGCAGATGGCGCTTCCTGCCCCGACATCGCGACAGGTTACGAGCGGGACGCCGTCCACCTCGCACAGCGCCTTCGCGCCGTTGAGAGCCACGGCGGGGTCGGCGGGGAACTTCTGGGCGGGGACATTGATGGCGACGCCCTTGTAGTCACCGCTGACTGAGCCGGTGACCATCTTGCGGCCGAGTTCCTTCTTCCACGTGAGGCCGAAGAGGGAGGCAATGGCGGCGTTGTTGCCCAGCCCTCGACTTCGCTCGGGCCAGGCCCGGCCGCTCTCGTCGGCGAGGCCGGGGCGGGCGTCCGCGATGAGGAGGCCGCCTCGCCGCACGAAGCGCGTCAACTCGCGCGCCTCCTCCTCGCCAATTGCGAGCGAGAGGGGCATCATGAGCACCTTGTAGCCGCTGAGGCCCCCCTTCTTGATCTGTTCGTTGGCGACCATTGTGTAGGGCTGGCCAACTTGATCGCGGAGAATCTGGAGGAGGAAGTGGAAGTCAAAGGGCCGCTCGCCGCCGAAGTCGGGCAGTTGCGGGCAGAGGAGGCGGCTGGGCACGGAGTAGTGGAGGGCGATGCCGCCGTAGTCGCGGCGGGCGCGGGTGAAGACGTTGTAGTAGCCGCTGCGAATCGTAGCCAGGTCGCGGGCGTATTGCTGAAGCGTGGCGACGGGCGTGAGGCCGGGGCTGATGCACGATTCGTTGCCCGGCGGCGTGAGCTGGTAGAACCAGGTGCTCGTGAAGCCGCGGAGCAGCCCGTGCCAGATGCGCCAGTGGTGCCATTCGGTGTCGGTCAGCTCCTCGCCGCGGCAGAAGGCGTTGTAGATGTAGCCGCCATACTCCAGGCCGAGGAACGAGTTCGGCTTGGCGAACGAGCGGGCATCCTCGTAGGGCAGGACCTCGCCCTCCTTGCCATACGGGGCAAACATCTCGAACTCCTGCATGAACGTGTACCAGTCGTGCCCGCAGGTCGAGAACGGCCACATTGGGCAGTCAACTCCCACGCGGGCGTGGGGGTCGAACGCCTTGATGACCGCCCGCGGGCGGCGGGCCATGTCGTTGAACGCTTTATAGTTGCTGAGCCACTGGTCAATCCAGCGGCTGAAGTTGCCCGTGGCCTTCGCCTGTTCCAGATAGTCCTTTTCGAGGATCAGCTTCCCCTTGTGGGCGGGGCCTCCGTGCCCCGCGCCTCCGCTCCCCCTCGCGATGGGATAGACCTCGTCGAACGAGGCGTAGGCCGTGTCCCACTGCTTGTTGAGTGCGGCAATGGTGCGGTAGCGGGCGCGGAGGAAGCTGCGGAACTCGACGATGCGGCCTGGCAGCTCGTCGCCGCCGCCGTAGTCAATCTCGTCGCCGCAGTAGTAGGCCACGGGGTCGAAGGGGAGTTGTTCCTTGAGCTTCTCTGTTGCCTCGTGGGTGCGCTTGAGCTCTTCTGGCTTGAGGTCGAAAGCGTGGCGCGGCAGGCCCGAGTAGCCTGGCAGCGCCACCGTGTCGGCAGCCTCTAGGGTATCGTGAGTCACCCGCATCCCGCGCCCCGCATCGAAGCCCAGGCTGGCCAGCACACGCGCGTAGACATTCGACGCATGATCGGGCCGGAACCCCGCCCACCCGACGAAGAAGAACCGGTCCCAGTCGCGGCGAACCGTGGAGAATAGGGCCACGGCAACGGAGGCCGGCGCCGTATCCCGATAAGTCCCGAATGGTGAATCCGGGGAAGGTCCTTCCGCTAGCGGAACCTGCTTTGCGTCAACAGCATCATCCTCGCTGCCAAGAGTCAGCACAGCCCGAATGCGGCCGAGCGTCGTGTCGAAGCTCTTGATGGCGAAGATGGCTTCCGCCTTGTCCGCTCCCGCAGGAATCCTGGTGGTTTGCACGGCGCGGCGGCGGTCATGGTTTTCGAGGAGGTCGAAGCGCACGACTGCGCGGTCGGTGACCGGGGAAGTGAGTGCGGCAGTCGCCTTGATCTGCGCGGCCCTCCCGTCCGCGACGTCGATCCAAGGCGGGTCGAGCTTCAACTCGGCAATGGCGACCTTCGATGTGACCGTCAGGGCCGCAGTCGCCCAATTGACCTTCTTCCCCCCTTGTGTTACTTCGACGTCGAAGAAGTAGTCCCCGGCTGGCACGGGCGGCACCCTGGTCCTCGCCATCCCGCCCCCCGTCACGGAGAGGAGATATGCCCGATGGAGCGGCCGGAGGACTCCCTTGACCTGCTGGACCCCCGGCTGGGCGACCGGCGTGTCCGGCAGGTGCGCGAGTTTCTCCGGCGAGCGCGTGGCGAGCTCGATTCGGTACTCCCCCTGACCACCACTCGGGCTGATGCCCCACTCGAACTCTCCATGAACACGATCCACAGTGATGCGCGCAGGGAAATCCCTGAAGCCGATGGCTGGCTCGCGGCCGGCGGCCCAGAGCATGGCCTTGATGGCGAAGGACTGGTAGTATTCGTAGTGCAGGTCGTTGCGGTCGGGGGCGTTGGCGAAGAGGCCCCAGCCGGTGGCGAGGGTGAGGCGCATGACGCGGCCCTTGCCGAACTGGTAGAGGGCGGCGACCTTGCGGTAGTCCTTCTCCTTGTCCTTCTCGGTCAGGCGGAAGCCGGGCAGCGCCGCGTAGGGAACGCCCTGGGTCAGGAGCGGCGGCGGCGTGGTGATGGGCGTGGCGGTGAGTTCCTTCTCGAAGGCCGGGTCGAGGATGGGCTTCTTCTCGCCCTCCTTCGCCACCTTGCGGGGCGGGATGGCCGTGTAGATGAGGCCGGTGCCGGCCTGGACCATCGCCTTGAGCTTGTCGGCGACGACTTCGTAGAAGACGCTCTCCTCGACGGGGCCGAGGATGATGGCGTCGTAGGTGCCTTGGAGCGCCTTCGTGAGGTCGGCCACGACGTCCTCCCGCCGCTGGCCCTTGGTGAGGGGGAAGAAGGGGGCGCGAAGCTGGTCGCGGGTGAACTCGTGGAAGTCGCTGAAGACGACCGTCGCCTCCACGTCGGCCCGCTGAAGCAACTCGACGGTGTCGCGCTGGGTGACGCGCGGCTGGATGAAGAGGAGCTTGAGCTTGCCGCCCGCCAGCGGCTTCGCCCAGGGGATGCAGGGGGTCACAAGCTCGGTGTTCAGGCGGTACCACTGCTCGGGCATCACCATCAGGCGGCCGGCATTGTTCCACCAGCCGCCGTTGAGGCCCTGGATGACGACCTCGGCCTTCCCCGTCTTCTGGTCAAGGTCGTTCGTGCAGTCCCACGTGGCGTCGGAGCGAATCGGCAGCTTCCGCCCGTCGGCCAGCTCGATCTGTCCCACCACGAATAGGCCGGCATACCAGGTCTTCGTCCTTGCCTTGACGAGGAAGCGGTTCTTGCCCTGGACGAGGAACGGCTTGATGTCATAGGTCTCCAGCGTCAGCCAGAAGTCGTCGGCGCCAACCTTCTTGTCGTTGACGAGGAGGGTGTACTCGCTCTCCGCCGTGACCCGCAGGTTGGCGCTCTTCACTTCGGCCCCGACCTCGACATCCTTCCAGAAGGAGAACTCGGCGTTCCTCAGCGGCGGGCCGATCGCGTTGGTGTCCTTGTCGCTCCAGATCCAGCACGCCTCGTCGAGCGGGTCGGGCTCGGCCCCGAATGCCGCCGAGAGGCCGAGGGCCATGCCGATCAGCCATCGTGTCGCGTGTGCGTTCACGTCGCACCCCCTTTCTGGCTTGCCGTGCGATGCGGGCCGCGTCCATCATACTCGCGCCGGGGCGCCGGGGGCAAGCACCGAACCTACGGCCACGGCCCGAGTTTGCGCCCTCAAGCGGGCGGCAGCTCCCTTGCCGCTTCGCGGGCAACCAAAGCGGCGACTTCGTCACCGCACTCCATAATCTGCATCCGCGCGGTGTGGGATGAATGTGGAGTGCGGCATCGCAGATGCCGCTTTCCCTCCCAGCGGAGCGAGAGGCGGGAGGAGCCGAGCAAGCGACCCGGCACTTCCCCCATACTTGATCAACCTTGAGGGGGAGGAATTGATCAAGTATGGGTGAAATGGCGAGAATCGGCGATTCTCGCGGCTCTACGCATTCTGGACCAGTCCGGCGGATGATCAAGTATGGGTGGAAGGGCGAGGATTGGCGATCCGGGGCCGAGTAGGCGTAAGTCATGGTGGGGTCAGCACATGCGTGACCACGCCTGGCGCTTGCGTAAGTGCAAGTGGCTAACGCGCTTGGGGTGCAGTAACGGATTTGTACGCCCTGCGACACCGTGTTTTCGCCTCCACCGAGCTTGTCTCGGTGGGGCGATGATTGGCAGCTACCGCGGGGCATCCCCCCACCCCCTTCCCCCTTCCCCGCCGCCCGCGGGCGGGCGGCGGGGAGGGGGGAAGTACGGCGAGCCACTCGCGGTAGCTGCCAATCATCGCCCCACGGGGGCAAGCCCCGTGGAGGCGGCAGAGGACCTGCGCAAATGCGTTATTGCACCCACGCGCTTGTGTACTATTGGCACGGGGTCTACAATGCTGGGCGTCAGGGAGCACAGACGCACAGGAGCAAGCGATGGCTGCGCGCAAACGGGATGTGGCGGGACCGCCCGACTTCGGGCGGCTGGAGAAGGTGCTGCGCCGAGAGGGCGAGCCGGACCGGGCGCCGTTCTACGAGCTGTTCTCGAACATCCAGCCCGAGGTGCTGAGGGCGCTCGGGCTGTTCGAGGAGCCGCCGCCGGCCGAGGCGCCCGCCGCCGAGCGCGAGGCGCACGCTTGGCGGCAGCACATCGCCTACCAGGCCGCCCTCGGCTACGACTACGCGAACTGCGGGGCCTATGGCTTCGGCTTCCCGCAAAGCGAGCTGCCCAGGGCGATGACAACCGAGGGTGAGCGGAGCTATCACCTCGCCAGCTCGCGCACCATCGCCAGCCGCGCCGACTTCGAGCGCTACCCCTGGCCCGACATGGCGAAGGTTGACTACTCGCCGCTGGAGCGAATCAAGGCGTTCCTGCCCGACGGGATGAAGGTGATCCCCGGCTCCTCGGGCGTGCTGGAGAACGTGATGTGGCTCCTGGGCTACGAGGGGATCAGCTATCTGCTCTACGAGGACGAGGCGCTCGTCCGCGACATGTTCGACACGATCGGCTCGCGGATCACCGAGTATCTCGGCAAGGTTGCGACGCTCGACGTCGTCGGCGCGGTGCAACTGGGCGACGATCTGGGCTTCCGCACTCAGACCCTGATTTCGCCTGCCGCGCTCCGCGAATACGTCTTCCCCTGGCACAAGCGCATCGTCGAGGCGGTTCACGCCGCGGGCAAGCCGGCCATCCTCCACGCCTGCGGGAACGTGAGCGAGGTGATGGAGGACATCATTGCCTGCGGCTGGGACGCCAAGCACTCGTTCGAGGATGCCATCGAGCCCGTGTGGGAGGCGAAGGCCCGCTGGGGCGACCGCATCACCCTCCTGGGCGGCTTCGACATGGACAAGCTCTGCCGCATGAGCATCCGCGAGGTGCGGCGCCACACCCGCTTCCTCATCGAGCGCTGCGCCCCGGGCGGCGGCTGGGCGCTGGGCACCGGCAACTCCGTGGCCAACTACGTGCCGGTCGGGAGTTTCCTGGCGATGCTGGAGGAGGGGCGTCGGGGGGAGAGCTGCTGAGAGGCGGCGCGGCTTCACGCCATTCAAGGCTCACGGCCGCGCCTGCGCCCGCTCGGGGAGCAGCGAGAGCTTGCCTTTGACGTAGTCCTCGTACCGCTCGGCGACCTTGCCCTCCTTCGCGTCGCCGTTGTGGACGAGGACGCCGACGCGCATCGTCAGCGATTCGCCCTTCTTGAGGGTGAAGGGCTTGCCGTTCTTCGGGTCGGCGCGGCGAGGGCCGAAGGTGCCGTAGTCGCGCGTGAGCCAGGTGTGCGGGTGCTCGTTCTCCGCGTGGGAGAAGAAGGCGAGCCCCTCGGTCTTCCCCTCAATCGTGTTCGTGTAGTCGCACCAGGTGGCCACCTTACCGTGGGTGCCGGCCTGCTTGAGGCCGCCTTCGGAGTTCACGAGCACTCCGCCGCCATCCCTGACGGAGAACTGGGGGTGGATGCGGATGTAGGGCCAGGCATAGTGTGCGGCATCGGAGCGAAAGTGCACGTCGCCCCACTCCGCCGTGACGGTGAAGCGGATGTCGAGGAACCACTCGCCGTTCTCCAGGGCGAGGAAGCGCGCGTCGCGGACCTCTCTGAGCACGGGCTTGTCGGCAGCGAGCTCCCAAAGTAGCTCCATCCCGAGCGTCGCGGCGTTGCCCTCCGCCTTCTCGGCGGTGGACTTCGCGTGGCGGATGCGCGGCCCTTTGCCATCCTTGAAGCTGTAGTAGGCATTGTAGAAGCTCGCCGCGCCCTTCTCGCCCTCGAGCTGCACCGTGTCCGCGAACCAGAAGGTGCGATGGTGCGGGAACTCCTTTGCCACGAGCTTCACCGTCAGTTCCTTCCCCGATGGGCTGTTAAGGGGGTAGAAGTAGGGGAGGAAGCTCTCGGGTTCGAAGTTGTAGACGAGCGCGACCTTGCCATCGGCCAGGACGGCGAGCTGGTGCTTCGCGTCGTCGCGCTTCAGCTCGACCTGTGCGGCTGAGGCCAGAACGGAGGCAGCCAGGAGCGCTGCCGCAATGCCCAACCTTCGCTCTCTCATCGCTGATTCCCTTTCAAGGCTTGGGTGTGAGCTGGCTCTTCTTCAGGGTGAAGGAGTGAACCCTCTCGCCGTCAATGCTGTAGATTTCGTAGGTCACTTCGGGGTCGGGCTTCGTCGTGTCGAAGGTCAGGAGGCCAAAGGACTGCTTCTCGTTGTAGGAGAAGAGGGCCGCGGGTATCTTGCCATGAACGTGCTGATTGGTCAACCGCGAGCTCTCGAACTCGTAGAGGGGGTAGCCGACGCCGCGTTCGAGCTTCCAGAGGTCGGAGCGGTGGCGGTCGGCGGAGAGTAGGACGACGCCGGCGATGCGGTTCTGCTCGATGCAGTCGAAGATGGCCTCGCGCTCCTGCGGGTAGCCCTCCCAGGTGTCGAGGCTGCCGGGCTTCGTGCCGAGCGCCCAGGGCACGCCGTTGGCGAGGACCTTGAACGTGGCCTTCGACGCCTTGAGGCGGTCGAGGGTCCATTGGAGCTGGGCCGGGCCGAGCATGCTGGGGTTGGGCTGCTTTGGGTTGGTGCGGTAGTAACGGCTGTCGGTGAGGATGAAATCCACGTCGCCGATTGAGAGATCGTGCCAGCAGCCTGGCTGTTTCTCGCCGCCGCCGTAGGCGGGGTTGTTCCAGTTCTCGGCGAAGAGGCGCCAGACGGGGAGCTTCCATTCGGGCTTATCCACGTCGGGGCCGGGCACGCAGTTGTCGGTGCCGAAGTCGTGGTCGTCCCACACGGCGTAGATGGCGGTGGCGGCGGCGAGGCGACGGAACTCGGGCCGCGACTGGCGGCGGTAGTAGTGGTAGCGCTGGATGTCGGGCTTCGTCGGCGCGTCTATGTAGATGTTGTCGCCCAGGAAGAGGAACGCCAACGGCTTGTGGGCGAGAATGGTGTCCCACATCCGCTCGGTCGGGGGATAGTAGGCTGCGCCCCCGCCGAAGCCGACCTGGAAGCGCGCCTTGGCGCCGGCCTGGGGGAACGTTCGGAACACGGGATACGGGGCCGCCAGCGCCGCCTTGCCGCCCACCTGCACGGTGTAGTGGTAAGCCGTGTCGGGCTTCAGGCCGTCCACGGCGACGACGCACGTGAAGTCCTTCGCCGCCGAAGTCCTCGCCGCAGGGGAGAGGATGGGCGAGTCGAGTTGTGGCGAGGTGCTGAGGGCGACCTGCACGTCTGCCTCGCCGGCCGTGCGGACCCAGAACCTCGCGCCCGAGTCGGTCACGCAACCGGCCATAGGCCCGTGGACGAGCGTGGCGCCGCGCTGCCGCCACAGCTCCTGGAACTGGGCGGCTTCGACGAGCGGCCTGGTCCAGCCGCGCGGCCCGGCCACGAAGCGCTCGATGGGCAGCCCCGCGTCGAGGGCCTGCGCGACTGCCGCCATCGCCTTCTTGAGGTCGCCCGCATGCGCCGCAGCCGCGGCCAGGCCGAAGAGCGCCTCGGCGTCCCTCGGACTGCGTTCCAGGACGGCCTGGAATGCGGCCGCGGCCTCCGCGTGGTTCCCCGCCGCCATGTGGTTCAGCCCGGCCGTGTGAACGGTCCGGTAGTCGCCCGGCCCCTTGGCCTTGGGCTGCCCGCCGCGCGCCGCCAAGGGCAGGAGGAGCAGGAGGATGACGTTGGCCTTCATCGGGGCCACTGCCGCTGCCCCTTACGCCGAAGCCTATGGATGGGGCCGACGAGGCGGGTCTCCGGGGCCGGCTCGCCGAAGGCGGCGAGGAGCTCGGCCATCTCGTCGGGCGAGGGCCGCGACGTCTTCTGCTGCCGCTCGGCCTCGGTGTCGGCGTAGCGCTCGGCCTCGTAGCGCAGCTCGCGCAGGAACGCCCCCGAGGGCACCACCTCGGCCCCGCGGGCCTGGCAGGCCCGCATCACCTCGCGGTCGGAGGTGACGACACGGAGGCGTTGGGGGGCCGCGCTGGCCTCGACGAGGCGGCGAATCTCGTCGTCGGCTGTCGCGGGCGGGTGGGTGTAGACGATGCGGACGCCGGGCAGCCTCCGCTCCCCGCGGGCGCCGCCGCGGAGCTGCCGGCTGTCGAGCACCACGGTCGCCGTCTCGCCCGTGGCGTTGTAGTGGCGAACGAGGCCCTCTTCAAGCTTCGCCTGCGCCGCCTCGAGCGCCTCGGCCCCCGCCAGCGGCCCGCCCGCGGCCAGGGCAAACAGCACATTGTGGCCGTCCAGGATCAACATTCGGGGAGCCGCCTCCGATATCAAAAGTCCGCCGGCTCTTGTTCGATCTTCTTCCGAAGTGCTTCTAAGGCGCGGCGGGCCACCTTCGCGCCAGGGGTACCGGGATACTGCTCCATGGCGGTCTCATACATTCTGGCGGCCCGGGCATAGTGCCGCTTGCCCCGCAAGGCAAGCATGGCCCCCGCGTCGTAGTAGGCATTGGCCTTCGACTCGCGGCACGGAGTCGCATTCGCATAGTCCAAGAAGGCCTGAACGGCCTCGTCCGCTCTACCTGCGTTCGCCAGCGCGGTTGGGAGAGAACCCCAAGCCATGCTCCAAGCCGTGCTGCCCACCGGTGCTTCGCGAATCACTGCCCGATAACACTCGATAGCCTGTTCGGGTTTGCGGGCGCTCCTCAGGAGGTCGCCAACCAGCTTCTGCGCCACCCAGGCCTTCTCGCTGCCGCGGTATCGCGCGATCACCACGTCGCAGTAGCCCCGCGCCATGAACTTGTCGCCCTCCCGGTACAGCCGCGCCGCCTCCTGGAGGATGATCCCGGCCGTCGCGCTTTCGCCTGCCGCCTTGGCTGCCGCAGGGGAGCGGCCCTCCTTAGCGATGGCTTCCCTTGTGACCCTCGCCCCAATCGCGTCGGCGTAGGCCAGGAACTTCTCCATCCCCTTCTCAGGTTCGGCCATCTGGATGAAGGCCATCGAACTCAGGAGCAGAGCGCTCTCCATCTCCTTCGTCTCGGGCCAGCGGGCCGCCAGCGCCTCTGCCGCAGCCAAGAGTTCGCGGTACTGCCAGGCGTCACTGGCCTTCTCAGAGCGATCACGGAGCAAGGCCAGGGCCTCGGTCACGCTGCCCATGGCCGCTACGCGCTCAGCAAGGCTCGCGCCACGAGGCGCAGCGGGAGGAACCGGCGGTGGAGCTTCGGTCTCCACCTTCCTGACGTTCTCCAGTTCAGCGACCAGCGGCCGAGTGGGTATCGGGGCCTGCTGCTGGCTATGGCCAGCGAGAGGGCGCCGTGGCCGCACGCCGAGAGCGACGGCGGCGAGGACCGCACTCGATGCGGCAGCGATGACCACCCAGGTGAGGAGACTCCTCGTTCGCATGGCGGCTCATCCACTATTCGTTGGACGACGCTCTGGACCCCTTCTCTGCCGCGTATCACCAGTCTTGCTGGACACCCTGCTCGTCACGCGCGGAACTTGATGGCACCGCCTACGATGGTCGCGGCGGCGCGGCCGCGGACGGCCCAGCCGTGGAAGGGGCAGTTGCGGGACTTGCTGCGGAACTGCGCGGCGTCAATCGTCCACTCCGCCGCTGGGTCAATGAGGGTGAGGTCGGCGGGGCGGCCTACGGCGAGCGTGCCCGCCTCGATGCCCAGGACGCGCGCGGGGTTGCACGTGAGGGCAGCGATGGCCTGCGGCCACGTGAGGAGGCCAGGCCCTGGCCCGAGCGAAGTCGAGGGCTCGATGAGCTTCGTGATGAGGAGCGGCAGGGTGGTCTCCAGGCCGATGATGCCGAAGGGCGCGAGGGCGAACTCCACGTCCTTCTCCTCCGCCGCGTGGGGCGCGTGGTCCGAGATGAGACAGTCAATCGTCCCGTCGGCCAGGGCGGCGTGCAACGCCGCCACGTCCTCTTCGCCCCGCAGCGGCGGGTTCATCTTCACGTTCGGGTCGTAGCTCACCACCGCCGCGTCGGTGAGGACAAGGTGATGGATCGCCACGTCGGCGGTGACTGGCACGCCTCTGGCCTTGGCCTCGCGGAGGAGGCGCACCGAGCCTTTGGTGCTCACGTGGGTGACGTGGAGCCTGCCGCCCGTAGCCTCGGCGAGGATGAGGTCGCGGGCGACCATGACCTCTTCCGCCGCGGCGGGGATGCCGCCCAGGCCGAGCTTCGTGGCCCAAAGGCCAGCGTGCATCACGCCCTTGCCGGCCAGGTCCTTGTCCTCGCAGTGGGCGATGATGGGCCTGCCGAACATCGCGGCGTACTGGAGCGCCGTGCGCATCAGGCGCGGGCTGCGGACGGGGTCGCCATCATCGGAGAAAGCGACGGCGCCCGCCCGCACCATCTGGCCCATCTCGGCGAGGCGTTCGCCCTTGCGGCCGGCCGACACGGCGCCGACGGGCAGCACGCGGCAGAGGCCCGCCCGCTCGCCCTGGGCGACCTGGAAGGCAACGGCGGCCTCGTTGTCCACGGCGGGATCGGTGTTCGGCATCACGGCGACCGTGGTGAAGCCGCCGGCCGCGGCGGCCGCGGCGCCGCTGGCGAGGGTCTCCTCGGCCTCGTTGCCCGGCTCGCGGAAGTGGACGTGCATGTCGATCAGGCCGGGCGTCACGATCAGGCCGGCGGCGTCAATGGCCTTGGCCTTCGCTGCCACCCTGCCTACGGCCGCGATGCGCCCGTCCTCGACCAGCACGTCGGCCCTCTTGTCAATGCCCTGCGCCGGGTCAATCACCCGGCCGCCCTTGATCAGCAGGTGTGCCACGGAATGCCCCTCATTCGGTTGCTCTCCGGTCGATCGGTCGGATCGGTCCGATCGGTCCGATCCGTCCGATCCGTCAGATCGGGCCTATCGCACCCCCGTCACCAGCGCGAGCACGGCCATGCGCACGGCCACGCCGTTGGTCACCTGCTCGAGGATCACCGAGCGCGGGCCGTCCGCCACGTCGGGCGCCATCTCCACGCCGCGGTTGATCGGGCCGGGGTGCATCACCACCACGTCGGGCTTGGCCCGCTTCAGGCGCTCCGCGTCGAGGCCGAAGAGCCGCGAGTACTCGCGGACCGACGGGAACGGCTGGTCGTCAAGCCGCTCGGTCTGGATGCGGAGCATGTTCACCACGTCCATCTCGGGCAGCACGGCGTCGAGGTCACAGCTCACCTTGGCCCCGAGCTTCGTGAATGCCTTCGGCACGAGGGTGGGCGGGCCGACGAACCACACCTCGGCCCCGAGCTTGGTCAGGCCGACGAGGTTCGAGCGAGCGACGCGGCTGTGCGCGATGTCGCCCACGATGGCCACCTTGAGGCCCGCTATGCGGCCGAGGTGCTGGCGGATGGTGAAGATGTCGAGCAGCCCCTGGGTCGGGTGCTCGTGCTGGCCGTCGCCGGCGTTGACGATGCTGGCCTCGATGCAGCGGGCGAGGAGGCCGGGCGCGCCCGAGCAGCCGTGGCGCATCACCACGGCGTCAATGCCCATCGCCGCGATGTTGCGGGCCGTGTCGCGGAGCGTCTCGCCCTTCGAGGTGCTGGACACCCCAACATCGAAGTTCAGCACGGTCGCCCCGAGGCGGCGCTCGGCCAGCTCGAACGACGTGCGGGTGCGCGTGCTCGGCTCGAAGAAGAGGTTGACGACCACCTTGCCTCGGAGGTCGTCGCGCGGCCCGTCGTTCCGCGTGGCGATCGTGCGGAAGCCGTCGGCCACGTCGAGCACATGGGTGATTTCCTCGGCCGAGTAGTCCTCCAGCCCGAGCAGATGCTTCTGCGTCCATTTCACGGCGGTGCCGCTCCGTGCTTGTGGTGTGCGGGAGTCCATGCTCGTGGCCGATTATACCACAGCCCGCCGCGCCGTCCAGCGCATTTGTCCCCGACCCGCCGGCAACCTATAATCAGTCCCTGTGGCAAGAGACACGCCCAAGCACGAATGGCGTGAAGATAAGGGACTTCCGCCTGAAGGCCGAACTACGAACGAAGTCACAACCTGTTTGTAGTTCGGCCTTTAGGCGGTCTTCCTCTTGCAACGGGCCGTGGGTCTCGGCCTTATCTTCACGCCATTCCGCCCAAGCACAGCTTGGGCGTGGCACCCGCTGCCTTCGGGGAAGGCCTGGGGTGCCACGCCCAAACTCGTTTGGGCGTGCCGGACCGGAGACAGAGGATGGGGGCGCTCGGTGAGTGAGGGCGGATCGAGGCCGAAGGCGGACGCCTCGCCGCGGCGTAAGCGTCGGCGGCGATGGCTACGGCGCGCGCTGTGGGCCGCGGGGGCGGTGGTCGCCCTCGCCGCGCTCCTGGTGTTCGTGGTGCCGCCGCTGCTGCCGGAGGGGTTCGTGGGCCGCATCGTGGCCCGGCGCCTTTCAGCGGCGCTCGGGCGCGAGGTGACGGTCGAAGGGGCGCGGTTCAGCTTCCTCACCGGGCTGCGGGCGCGCGGCGTCTCAGTGCGCGAGCACGCGGAGTTCGGCGACGGGGTGTTCCTGCGGATCGGCAGCCTCACGGCGACGCCACGGGCGCTCTTCGCGGGGCTGAGCGACCTCGCCCGCCTCGACATCGAGGAAGCCGAGCTGTGCCTGGCGCACAACGCTCAAGGCATCCTGAACACGACGGATCTGCTGGAGCGCCCGCCCTCGCCGCTGCGCTTCGGGCGGCTGCGAATCGCTGACCTGCGGGTCGTCTATCGCGACCTCGAGAGCGGGGGCAGCCTCACGCTGCTCGTGCCGAGCGCCGAGGTCGGTCCCGTGGCGGATGGCCACCGCTCCCTGCGGCTCGGCGCGCGCCTCGCCACGGGGGGTGACGTCATGTTCTTCGGCGTTGCCGTCGTCGCGCCGGGCGACTGGGCGTTTGAGGGGGCGCACGGCGCGCTCGCCGTGAAGGCGCTCGCCCTGGCGCCGCTCGCCGCGGAGCTGCGCCTCGGCCCGCCGCTCCCGCCGTCCCTGGCCGGGGCGATGCTCGACGCGGGGTTCGCGCTCAATGCCCAGGCATCGCGGCGACTCTCGGGCGAAGGCACCCTTACGCTCACGGGCCTGCCCGAGGCGCCGCAGCTCGGCTTGGCCGGCGAGGGGCGCTCGGTCGCTGCCACGCTCCGCGGCGAGCTGTCGGTCATCAAGCCCCACTTTGACCTCCACGCCGTCACCCAGCCGGGCGAGGGCATCCGCCTCGACGCATCCCTCCGCCAGGTCGTCGCCGACGGCTCCGTCCCCTCCTTCTCGATGGATAACTACCGGCTCACCGTCAAGGCGTCGGCGCGGGCCGACTTCGCTCGGGGCGGCCTGCCCGGCACGCCCCTCGTCGCGGGCCACGGGTCGCTCGACGCCTCGCTCGATGGCACAATGGCGAATGCCAAGCTCTGGGTGACGGCGGCGCTCGAAGGTGGCGAGGCGGCGGATGGCGCGCCGACGCGGCCCGTCCCCCGCATCACGTTCGCCCTCGACAGCACATTCTCCCTTGCCGCCCTCACCGCCGAGCTGTGGCGCCTCACGCTCTACGCCAGGGGCGCAAGCGTTGCCGCGAGCGGCGCGGTCCGCCCGCGGCCCGGCGCTGACCTGCGGATCGCCCCCGACGGCTCCCTGCCCCCGATGACCGGCGGGGGAACCCTGGAGGCCAATCTCGATTTCGCCCGCTGGCCCGACGGGTTGCGGCTCCTCGCCGGCCTGCCCAGCGGTCGCCCGGCCTCCGGCACCCTTGCCGTCACGAGCACGGCCCTGCTCGACGGCGACCACCGCTACGCCCTCGACCTGGCGGTGGACCGTGTGCCCTTCCGCCACAGCATCCCCTTCCTCCCCCGCCACGCCGCGAACTACCTGGACCTCCGCCACCCGACCCTCCGCATCGCCGGCCCGCCCGCCGCCCCGTCGCCCCGCATCCTCCTCGAGGCCACCCGCCGGTTCCGGCGAGCCCTTCTCAGTACAGCCGCCCACAGATAGGGGGACGAACACCCGGCGCTTCGGTGTCTCGCTCCCGAAGGGAGCAGAGCGGGTTGCCGGCGGCTTCAGCCGCCGGACAGGGCGCCAGGAGCCGCGAAGTCCCGAAGGGACGGCAGAAGAACGGGGCCGGGCCATCGCGCCGCGGGCCTCTGCCGTCCCTTCGGGACTGGGCGGTGGGCGCGCCGCCATCCGGCGGCTGAAGCCGCCGGCAATCCACTGCCGTCCCTTCGGGACTCCGATTTCGCGCCGCTATTTGTGGGGCGCTGTACTCATTGAGCACGGGCGAGCGTCCAGGCGCTCAATCCCTTCCGAGCGCACGTGGGCGCCTGGGCGGCTGGCCGCGGGGCATAGGGAGTTGTAACCTATGCTCGTTACGACACTTGTGTTGTTGGACGCGGCTGTGGGTGCGCCGGGCGTCAGGCGCTCAGTTCCTTATGCACGCGTGTGAGCGCCTGGAGCGCCTGAGCGGCGGCAGGTCACTTGTCGCGGACTTTGATGCGGACGGAGGCAGCGTAGCAGAGGCGGGGGTCGCGGTGGTAGCGGGCGCTGTCGAAGAGTTGTTCGAGGGAACGCTCGACTTTGTCGTTGAAGACGAGATCGCCGTTGGCGACGATGCGGACGGGCTTGTCGAGGTCCACCATCCGGTCGTCGAGGTAGAGGGTCAGTTCCTCGATGTGCTTGGTGATGAGGTTGATGCGGTTGCCCGGGGCGATGGCGGCGATGACCTGTCCCATGCCGCGGGCCATCTCGCCGAGGTAGATCATGCGGAGCTGGTCGGGGTCGTATTCCTGGCCCATTGGGGCTTTGATGTTGACGCGGCGGTCGGGGTCGAAGACGGTGGAGGCGAAGCGCTCGACGGAGACCCAGTAGGCGCTGGCGTTGGCCTGCTCGAAGGTGACGAGGCGTGCGCGCGGGGTGTAGGGGTCGCGGGCCTTGCTTTCGAGCCAGGCGAGGACCTTGGGATTGAGCTCGGGGAGGGCTGGGTTGCGGGCGTAGCCAGGGACCTCCTCGCGCTGGACGTCGTAGCCCCAACTGTCGAGGGCCTTGTAGGCTTCGCGCTGGGAGCCGATGACGTCGGGCTGGGCGTGCTGGCTGACGATGAGGTAGACGGGGAGGCTGGCGGCGGCTCGGAGGTAGAGGCGGCTGACCTCGTCAATGGAGGCGTTGCGGACGACGAGCGCGGCGAAGCGGTCGGGCCAGCGGAGCGCGACGGCCCAGGCCAGGAGGCCGCCCGTGCCGGTGCCCTCGAGGTAGACGCGGTCGGTGTCAATGTTGTAGGTCTTCGTTGCGTGGCGGAGAGCGGAGAGGGGGATGTTGAGGTGTGCGGCCCGCCAGCCTGCCTTGGTGGGGCTGCTGGGGCAGAGGATGATGTGCTTTTCGCTGGAGGCGACGGACTCCCAGTTGTAGAAGTGCTCCTTGGCGGTCTCGCCGTCGCGGTGGAGGGCGAGGATGAGGGGCCAGGGGCGGCGGGGGTCATAGGTCTTGGGGACATAGGCCACGTAGTTGGCGCGGACGAGCACCTCGTCCACGAGGAAGGAGCCTTCGACGAGGCCCGTCTTCTCCTGTCCGCGGTCGGTGCACTCGCGGAGAGCGCCCTGGATGGCGGGGAAGGAGGCGCCGCTGCGGGCGATGTCGAAGATGAGCTTCTCGCGCTCTGCCTTGACGCGGGTGGCGAAGGCTCGGGGGACGAGGAGGAGTTTTTCGATGCGGGCGCGGCGGCGGACCAGCTCGTCGTCGGCGGGGTTGGCGGCGACGAGCTGCTTGTAGAGTTCGAGGGCGAGGCGGATGCGGCCGGTCTGCTCGGCGTGCTCGACGAGGAGCTTGAGGAGCTCGGGCTCGCGGGCGCCGGCGTCGTAGGCCTCCTGGAAGCGCTGCAGCGCGCGGTCGCGCTGGCCGAGGCGCTGTAGCACGCGGGCCTCGGCGGCGAGGGCCGTGGCGCGGGCCTTCGGCTCGGCAGGGGGCTCGCCCCCGCCGTGGAGCTTTGTCAGCTCGCGGAGGGCGTCGGCCCGCTCGCGCAGGCGCTTGGCCTGGTCGGGGTCCTTGGCGGCGGCGATGGCGCGCTCGGTGAACGACAGGGCGTCGGCCCACTTCCCCGTCTCGGCGGCGGCCTGGGCGGCGCCCTCATATGCCTCGGTGAGCTTGTCGTCGAGGGCGAGGGCGCGGCGCCAGCGGGTGAGGGCCATGTCGTATTGCTTGCGGGCGGCGAAGCCCACGGCGAGGAGGTGCTGGGCCAGGGCGGCGTAGGAGCTGTCGGGGTACTGTTCGAGGATGGTGATGAGCGGCGCTTCGGCCTCCTCGAACTGGCCTTGGGCGTGGAGGCGTTTGGCCTCGTTGAGGGAGGGCAGGGCGCGCTGGTCGAGGAGCGGCTGGAGCCTGGCGCGGGCCTGGGCGTGGTCGCTCTTGAGCTCGAGCGTGCGGCGCAGCTCGGCGATGGCCTCGGTGAGGAGGCGGTGCTCGATGCAGTACTCTGCCAGGGCGAAGTGGCCGTCCGCGTCGTCGTCCTTCAGGGCGCCGGCGCGGCGCTTGTATGCCTCGTGGGGCGATTCGCCGCGCTCGATCTCGGCGATCTGGGCGCGGGGCACCGTGAGCTCGGCGGTCCCGATGCGGATGCGGACCTCCTGTGCGCCTTCGAGGACAACCTTGCCCTCGAGCACCTTGCCGTCCTTCAGGCGCACGACATCTGCCCGCGCGGCGGCGAGCATGGCGAGCAGGAGGAAGAGGCGGGCCTTGCACATGCCGGCATTCTAGCAAGGCCCCGGCGGGAAGTCAACGCTCGCGAGCGCTCAGGCGGCGGGGCGGCCGGGTTCCTGCTTGACGATGCGGCCGTCGTGGAGGGTGAGGACGCGGTCGGAGAGGTGGCCGAGGGCCAGGTTGTGGGTGGTGACGATGAGGGTGAGGCCGCGGGCGGCGACGAGGGAGCGGAAGAGGGCGAAGATGGCCTCGCCGTTGTGGGAGTCAAGGTTGCCGGTCGGCTCGTCGGCGATGAGGATGCGGGGCTCGACGATGAGGGCGCGGGCGATGGCGGCGCGCTGCATCTGGCCGCCGGAGAGCTCGCGGGGGCGGTGCGAGGCCCGGTCCTCCAGCCCCACCTGGCGGAGCGTCGCTATCGTGGCCTCGCGGTTGACGGGGCGGCGGCAGAACAGGAGCGATAGCTCGACGTTCTCGGCCACGGTGAGGGTGGGGAGGAGGTAGAATTTCTGGAAGACGAAGCCCATGGTGCCGCGTCGGACGCCGGCGAGCTGGTCCTCGGAGCGCCCGGCCACCTCGTGCCCCGCGACGGAGAGCGTGCCCTCGGTGGGCGCGTCGAGGCACGAGAGGAGGTTGACCAGCGTGGTCTTGCCCGAGCCCGAGGGCCCGAGGATGGAGACCATCTCGCCGGCGCGGATGTCGAGGTCCACCCCGTCGAGGGCCTTCACGGTCTCGCTGCCGCGGTGGTAGTATCGCTTCAGGCCACGGGCCTGGATGATGGCGTTGTTCGCACTCAATGATTCGCTCATCGGTCTGTCTCCTGAACACGGCGGGCACCCAACCCCCCTCCCTCCCAGGGAGGGGGAAGGGGAGGGTTGGGCGCCGGTCCCAATCTTGAAGTCCCACCCTCACCCTGCCCTCTCCCTGGAAGGGAGAGGGGTCCAGGAACCGTTTCCGCAACGCCCTCCGCTCAGTCAATCCCCTCCCGGATGGCCTCGACGGGCCGCATCGAGGCGGCGCGCCAGGCGGGGTAGAGGCCGGCGAAGAAGCCGACGACGATGGTGCCGGCAATGACGGCGCCGAGGACGCCGGGCGTGATCTGCACGACGGTGCCGCGGATGCCGATGTCGAGGAGCGCCGTGATGCCCGCCTCGACCACCCTCACACCGAGGATGGCGATGACGCAGCCCACGATGGCGCCCAGCGAACAGACCGCGAGGGTCTCGAGCCAGATGAGCTGGAAGATGTCGCTGCGAGAGGCGCCGATGGCCTTCATGATGCCGATCTCGCCCGTCCGCTCGTAGACGCTCATCAGGATGGTGTTGACGACGCCGATGGTGGCGACGACGACGGCGATGACGGCGACGGCGGTGAGCATGACTTGCGCCGCGCCCACGAGCATCACGAGCGTGCTCTTCACCTGCTCGAGGCCCACCACCTGCACCTCGGGCAGCTTCACCCACCGCTCCGTGAAGTCGCGCACCGCAGGCCCCGTGAAGCTCTTCATCTTGATGCCCACAATGGTCAACTGCGCCGGGCGGCCGAAGACCTTTTGGGCCGTGCGGTAGGGCATGAACACCGTGCCGTCGTCCTGCGAGCCTGTGCGGGCCAGGACGCCGACGACCTTGAACTTGTGCATCACGGGCTCGGTCTTGCCGGCCGGGGCGACGGAGAGGTAGAACTCGTCGCCGACCTTCCGCTGCTCGTAGGTCGCCGCCTCGTAGCCCATCACGATCTCGTCCTGGGCGTCGGGCGCGAACCAGCGGCCGCCCTCGAAGCCCGTGCCCGTCTCGAAGGCCATCCAGGGCTTCATCGTGGTGAAGGTCTTCACCTCGATGCCGCTGACGACGGTGTAGCTCTTGGCGGACTCGCCGATGCCGCCTGCCTCCTTCTCGGCCACGCCGATGAAGACGGGCGTGACCGACTCGGTCGCCGGGTCCTTCCGCACCTGGTCGTAGACGTCCTCGGGCAGGTAGAGGAGGCCGGTGCCGCCCTTGAGCATCATGGTGGCCGCCTCGTAGGGGCAGCCCTTGGCCATGATCATCACCTGGAAGCCCAGCTTGTCTATGCTCTCGTTGATCGCGCGCTTGTAGCCCAGGATGAAGCCGCTC
>VGYV01000048.1 GCA_016872855.1 Planctomycetota bacterium | reverse complement strand
TGGGGCCGAGGAGGGTGCAGGCGCCGGCGGCAACAACAAGCAACGCTATCGCTGTCTGGGCTATGCGCCTCACCAGGCTCGCCCTCTCTCCGATCGTCCTCGTCCCTCGTCCTCGTTCTCGACCCGCCCTATGTGAACCAGGGGGATTGAGGACGAGGACGACGAGGACGAGGACGAATGGGGTCAGACGCACTCCCATTCCCTCAGCCACGCGTAGCCGGGGGGCAGGTTGGCCCAGGCGTCCTGCATGGCGTCGTCGAGGAGCTGGCGTTCGGCCTGGGTGAGGGCCTTGCCCTCCTTGCGTTCCTTGACGGCGAGGGCCACGACGTCCACCTGGTGGGTGGTGATGAGGCCGGGTATTGGGGCGGTGAGGACAGGGTTTTCGAGGAGTTCGCGGATGACGATGCGGGCCGTCTTGTCGTCCTCTTCGGCGGCGGGGCCGACTGGGCTGCCGCGCCCCTTGAAGAGCGAGCCGCTCGCGTAGGGCTTGATGCCGAAGTAGCCGACGTCGTACTCCTTCAGGGTGTCGAACAGGCTGTCGGTGTGGGCCTTCTTGGTCTTGGGCAGGGAGGGGGTCACGACGATGTCCACGATCTTGGGATAGGTCTTGATCATCCACTGGATGTGCGGGCGGTCGTGGGAGGAGAAGCCTGTGAAGCGGACCTTGCCCTGCTTCTTGGCGGTCTCGAGGGCCTTCATCATCTCCTCGATGTCGCCATCGGAGTGGCCGCGCTTGCGCGGTTGCCCTTTGAGTTCGGCGTCGCGAGGCCCGCTCTGCTCGTGGAGCGTGGGCCGCCACAGGTCGGCGTAGTCCAGCTCGGCGTCCTTGAGGCCCCAGTCGAGCACCTGGAGGAGTTTCCCGGCCGTGGGGTTTCTCATGCTGCGCATCTCGCGCTCGAACCACGAGCAGGCGAGGTACATCTTGTCGCGGCGGCCCTTCAGCGCGCGGTTGTGCGCCTTCACCTCCTCGACGGTGCAGGCGTCAATCCAGTTCATCCCGACCTCGATCATGCGGCTGACGACGTCGTGGCGGTTCTTCTGGAAGCTCGGCTCGTCAATATGGACGCCCCAGATGCCCTTGGTGTTGATGCCTGGGGGTAGGACTTTGGCGACCTGCTTGCAGTGGCCGCCGAGAGCGACGGCGGAGACCATGAGGCCGGTCCTGCCGCAGCGGCGGTATTCCATGTTCTTGTTGTAGTTGACGATCTTCGACTTGTCCACCTCGGGCGCCTTGGCCTCGCCGGCGTTGACGGCGGCGGCGCCGGCGGCCACGGCAGCGGCGACGGCAGTGTCGCGCACGAATTCGCGGCGGGTGATCTTGTTCCCAGGCATCGCAACCTCCTTCCCTCCCCACAACGGACGCGGGCCGACTTCCCCCCCACCAGCCGCTATTGTAGGGCGAAGGCGCGGCCGCGTCAAGGGGTTTCGGGCAAAACGGCATTGAACCGGGCGGGTCGGGGCTATATACTCATGGGCATGTTGCCCAAACGGTCAACTCGTTGGGAGTCCTGCCTTCAGGCGGTCTTCTCGCGCCCCAATCCGCCTGAAGGCGGGACTCCGAACGGGGCTGGTCCCCTGCTCTGGGTTTCGGCAACACGCCCTCACGGCTCCAGTTGTCCCCTCAGGAGCGCACCGCGGTGTGGATTCTCATCTTGCTGTTTGGACTCAGTTGCGTGGTGATCGGCTGGACGTGTTTCGGGTACTACATCTACCTGCGGTTCCAGTCGCTCCTGCGGCCGCGTGAGAAAGAGCCGGTGGACTGTGCGGACCTGCCTCTCGTGTCGGTGATCGTGCCCTGCTACAACGAGAAGGCCGAGATCGTGGCGAAGTACATCAACCTTCGGGAGCAGGACTACCCGAAGGCGCGGCTGGAGATCGTGTTCGCCGACGGCGGCTCGACGGATGGGACGGCCGAGCTGATCGCCGCACAGGCCCAGGATGACCCCACGGTGCGCGTGGTCGCGTGCCCCGAGAAGGGGAAGATCAACCAGCTCAACCACGTGCTGCCCCAGCTCCGCGGGAGCATCGTGGTGAACACGGACGTTGACGGGCAGATGGAGTCGGACACGATTTCAGCCTTGGTGCGGGAGTTCTATCGGGACGAGAGCGTAGGGGTCGTGGGGGCGTATACGTATCCCGCGAAGCCGCTGGAGGTGGACCGCTGCTACTGGGCCGGGCAGAACCGCGGGCGGCTGCTCGAGAGCGACGTCCACGCCTCCAGCATCGTCATCGCCGTCTGCTACGCCTTCCGCCGCGAGCTGATCCCTTCGTTCCCGCCCGACGTGGTGGCGGACGACATCTACGTGGCGTTCGAGGCGAACACGCGGGGCCTGCGGACGGTGTACTGCCGCGACGCGGTGGTGGCCGAGGTGCGGGGGCCGGGGACGACGGAGCAGTTCTTCGCCCACAAGTTCCGCAAGTCGAATGCCTTCCTGCGGGAGGCCCTGCGCTTCCTCTATCGCGTGCCCGACATGCCGAAGGGCTGGAAGATGATCTACTGCACGAAGGTCGCCCAGCTCCTGCTCCTGCCCTGGGCGGGCGTGTGGGCGCTCCTGCTCGGGGCGTCGCTCCTCACGCTCGGCCGCTACGACGTGGTGCTCATGGGCATGGCGTTCCTTCTCCTGCTCCTCATCCTCACGAGCGCCACGCTGCGCCGCATCCCGCTGCCGGAGGGGGGAGGGGACTCCGACTTCCTGACGATGCTCGTCACCTACGTCTACAGCAACCTCCTGCTCCTGGCCACGGGGCTGTCGTACCCCTTCTACCGTCAGACGAGCAGCTACGCGAAGGTCGGGCACAAGCCGCAATGACGAACGGCGAGCCATGGGTGCGCTCCACGCGCTGGCGCTGAACGTTCGCTACGCCTTCCGGCCCCGCAAGCCGCTGCTCACGCTACGGCTGGCGAAGGCGGTGGTCCTGGCCAAGGTCTTCCGGCAGACTCGGCTGCGCTACGTGGACTTTGCGGTGGACTTCGCGTGCAATCTGCGGTGCGAGCATTGCTTCGCCGCCGCGCTGGCACAGCCGGGGCGCAGCACGATGCAGGCGGCGGACTACACTCGCGTGGCGGCGCAGGCGATGCGCCTGGGCGCGGTCAACTTCTCGTTCCAGGGCGGCGAGCCGCTCCTCTTTCCGCGCCTCGGCGAGGTCATCGCTGCCTGCCGCCCCGGCCGCAACGTCATCTCCGTGACCACCAACGGCACGCTCCTCACGCCGGAGCGTGTCGCCGAGCTGAAGGCGTGGGGCGTGGACATCCTCACGGTGAGCCTCGACAGCGCGATTGCCGAGGAGCACGACCGCTTTCGCGGGCGGCCGGGCACGTTCGAGGCCACGATGGCCGGCATCGAGCGGGGCCTGGCGGCCGGCATCCACATCAGCCTCGGCACGGTCGTCACGCACCAGAGCCTTCACAGTGAGGGGATTCGCGGGCTTATGGACCTCGCTATCCGCAAGCGGATGATCCTCTACTTCATCCTGCCCGTCCGCGCCGGGCGGTGGGCCGAGAACACGCAGATGCTGCTGACAGAGGATGACCTGCGGTGGATTGGCGAGCAGACGCGCCGCAGCCCATACCTCCGCACGGACTTCCAGGCGAACCTCGGCCCCATCGGCTGCGGCGCCGCCAAGGAGATTCTCTACCTCACCCCCTACGGCGACGTGCTGGTCTGCCCCTTCCTCCACGTCGCGTTCGGCAACGTGTTCGAGGACGGCCTGGCCACGATTCGCACCCGCGCGCTCCGCGTGCCGCAGCTCGCCGTCTACCACCAGAAGTGCCTGGCCTCGACCGATGCCGAGTTCATCGAGCGCCACCTGAGCAAGACCTTCCACGCCGAGAAGCTGCCGTTGCGCTGGGACGAGGTGTTCGGCCCCGAAGACCTGGAGGGCGGCAAGTGAAGGTGTTCGTCACAGGCGCCACGGGGTTCCTCGGCAGCCGGCTCGTCGAGCGGCTGTGCGCGCGGGGCGACGAGGTGGTCGCTCTCTCGCGTCGAGGTCCGCGGCCCCGACCCCTCTCCCTTCCAGGGAGCGGGTGCCCACGCTCCTGCGTGGGCGCGGATGAGGGTGGTCCTTCAGTCTCACCCTCCCCATATCCCCTTCCTGAGAGGGAGGGGGGTCGGGGCACGAGCGTGCGAGCGGTGCGCGGCGACATCCTTGAGCCCGAGTCGCTCGGGGATGCGGGCCGCGGCTGCCAGCGGCTCTACCACCTTGCTGCACTGGTGACCTTCGACCCACGGCGGCGGGAGGAACTGCTCCGCGTGAACGGGCAGGGGACGGCGAATGTCCTCGCTGCCGCTCGCCGTTGGGGCATCGAGCGATGCGTCGTCGTCAGCAGCGCCATCACCCTCGGCATCTCACCTTCGGCGGATACGGTGCTGGAGGAGGATGCGACGCCGAGCGAGGCCGACGTGCGGCGGAATCCGTACCTCGCCGGCAAGCTGGCCGCCGAAAGGGCCGCCGCCGAGGCGGCCAGCGGCCTGCACGTGACGATCGTCAACCCCACGACGGTTTACGGCCCGGGCGACCGCACGATGAACTCGGGCACGCTGATCGCCAAGATCGCCCGCTCGCGCCTCGTGCCCGTGCCGCCGGGCGGTGGGAACGTGGTGGACGTGGACGACATGGCCGAGGGCATCCTGGCGGCGGGCGAGCGGGGGCAGAGCGGTCGTCGCTACGTGCTCGGCGGCGCCAACCTGCGCTTCGCCGAAGTCTTTGCCACGATTGCGGAAGTCCTGGGGCGGCGCCCCCGCTGGGTTCGGGTCCCGCGCTTGATGCGGGCGCCGATGGCCGCCGCAGCGTGGTTGCTGGGGCGGCTCACGGGCAACCGCTTCCTGACCCCACAGATCGTCGGCGACCTGTTCCGGTTCAAGTATTACTCGAGCGCCCGCGCCGCAAAAGAGCTGGGCTGGGCAGCCGAGCGACCGTTCCGCGAAAGCGTCGAGCGCGCCTGCGCCTTCTACCGCCAGGAGGGGCTGCTGTGAGGCCACACGAGGCAACGTCCGAGCAGGTGCGCGAGGCCAACCGCCGCTTCTACGACGCCGTGGCCGAGCGCTACGAGGAGCTGGACGGCCGCCGCTCGCCCGCCCTGGCGGCGTGGCTGAGGGCGCGGCTTGCCGAGCTCCGCCAGCGGGCGCCCGGCGGCCGCCTCCTCGACATCGGAGCGGGGAGCGGACTGGTCGCGCGCTGCGCCGAGGGGCTGTTCGACGTGCGGGTGGGCCTCGACGTGTCGGCCCGCGTCCTCGCCGCGGGCCGGTCCGCCTACGGCCTCGCCGTGGTGGGCGACGCCGCCCGCCTGCCATTCGCCGACGCCAGCTTCGACGCCGTGGCCTGCTTCGCCGTGCTCCACCACCTCTACGCCTTCGACGCCCTCGTGGCCGAGGCCGCGCGGGTGCTGGCGCCGGGCGGCGTCTTCTACTCGGACCACGATCTGGACGCCGCCTTCTACCGCCGCTTCCGGCCGCTCCTGGCCGTGCACCGCTGGCTGCACAACGCCCGGGCGAAGTACCGCCGGGCCAGCCGCGAGGTGACGGACGAGGTGTACGACCTTGCGGAGTGGCACGGGCGAGGCGTGGATTCCGCCGAGGTCATTCGCCTGTTGCGGGAGGCCGGGTTCGCGGTCGAGACGCGGTTCCACTGGTTCGGCCTGGGGCGGACGACGGATCGGCTGTTCGGCGACAAGGGGCGGCGCCGCGGCTGGGCGCCGCTCCTCTCCGTCGTCGCGACAAAGCCGCGACAGCCGTGATGGGGCGATATGGACCACCTGCTCGTCGTCCTCCAGGGGCTTATCGGGCTGCTCCTGCTCGTGGTGCCGGGTGCGGCGCTGCTGTGCCGGGTATCGGGCCGCCGGGCGGCGGAGTGGCCGCTGGCCCTCCTCCTTGCCGGCTCGTTCGTCGTCTCGTCCCTGGCCATCGCCGCGTTCGAGATGGTCTGCGTCCAGCTTCTCAGCCCCGCCGTCGCCCGGTGGTTGGCGTGGGGCGTTGTGCTCGGGGCGGGCCTGCTCGTGGCGCGCGGCGGGTGGCGCGAGGCGCGGGACGCCCTGAGGGCGCTGCCGTTCTGGGAGCGTTGCGCGCTGGGGCTATTGGGCGTGGCCGGGCTCTTCTGGCTGGTTGCCATGCCGCTGTCGCCTTACCCGAGCCAGATGACCATGCACTTGGGCGACCCGCCCGTCTACTGCCGCGTGGCGGCGAATCTGGCCGCCGGCCGCGGCTGGGCGGCCGACTGCTTCGTCGCCGACTATCCCAACGGCGTCATCTCCTATGTCCAGGCACACCCCGTCCCATCGCTCGTTACGACGTTCTTCTTCCACATCTTCGGGACGAATTGGCATTCGCTCCTCGTGTTCGACGCCATCGCGGCGCTCCTGCTCCTGCACTTGGCCGCGGCGGTGGTCCGCGGGGAGGGGGAGGAGAGGGGCGCCGACGGGCCGCACGTGCTCCTCCTCACGGCGGCGCTGGTGCTCGTGCCCGCCCACTTCGTGCTTCTCGGGCTGGGCGTGGTGACGGCGCCGGGTGCCCTATGCGTCCTGACGCTCGCGGCGCTTGGCCTTGCCGATGGCGTCGAGCGGCGGGCGAGGCGGCTCATCGTCGTGGCGACGGCGCTCCTGATGCTGCTCTTGCGCCCCGAATCAGCGTTTCTTGCGGCGCTTCTCGGCGTGGCCTACGGCGTGCGCTGGCTCCTCGTTGGCGGGCGGCTGAGGCGCTGGGCGCGCGCGGCGGCGCTCGGGGCGTGCCTGGCGGCGGTGGCCGGCCTCTGGCTGGGCCTGCCGACTCTGGCCCGGCGGCTGCCGCGCGGCTGGGAGAGCCTGAGCGTCTTCTTCCTGCGCTACGACGCCGAGGCCGGCCGCTTCGAGGACACCGTCGTCCCCTGGTGGGAGCACAACCGCCGCCTCAGCCGCGCCGCGCTCACGGGCGAGGACCTCTTCGCCCTGGGCATCGCCAATGCGTCAGTCGCCTCCGAGGTGCGCGGCCACCCCGCGGCGTTCGCCGCCTACCTGGTTCAGGGGTTCCCCCACTTTGCCAGGTTTTTCGTGCGGGCCGCCACCGTCGCGCAATGCGAGCTCGAGTGGCTGTCGGGCGCGCCTTCGGCCGCCCTCGTGCTCTTGCTGCTGGCCCTGGCGACGCGGAGCCGCGGCGGTGGGGCGGTGGCGGGCGCGGCCCTCGCCTATCTCCTGCTCCTGCCCGTGCTCAACCGCGGGGCCAGCGTGCGGCACATGCTCGCCGTGTCGCCCGCCGTGCTGGCCCTGGCGCTTCGCCCCCTCTGGGCGCGCTGGCACGGCCTGGCCGAGCATGTGGCGGCGAGCCGCTGGGCCGGCGTCGCTGCCGCCGCGCCCCTGCTCGTCTTGGCTTTCCTCGACGGCAGGAGTATCATACGCATACGCGTGTATGGGCCGAACTGCGCCTACGCGCCCATCCTGCGGCACATCGAGGAGTTGACAGACCCAGGCGACGTCGTTGCCTCGAGCTACCCGCAGCTCGTCACCTGCATGACCGGGCGGCGGAGCGTGGGGGGCACGTGGCTGACGGAGAACCTGGACCTGATCGTGAAGGAGTTCCATCCTGACCTCATCGTCGTGGACAACGTCCACGACATTCCGAGGAACTACGCTCTCCTGCGCGAGAGGGGGATGGCCGTCCCCGGCTACGAACAGATCGCCCACGACCCCGAGGCGGAGTTCGTCGTGTTCCGTTCCCTACGGCCCCGGGCGCCACGGAGGGTGCCGTGACTGTCCTGATGGTCTGGCCGCCGGTGAAGGGGGGGCGAGTGCACGGCTTCCTCCCGCTGGGGCTGGGCTGCCTCGCGGCCAACCTGCCGGCGGGCTGGCAGGCGCGGCTGTGGGACGCCGTGCTGGCTCCGCAGCCCGCGAGCGCGCTTGTGGCCGAGATCGAGCGGCTCCAGCCGCGCGTGGTCGCCATCTCGGTGTGGGACTTCAACATGCTCGGCGCGAGAGAGGTCGTCCGCGCCCTGCGAGAGCGCTTCCCCGGCCTGCCAATCGTGGCCGGCGGGCCGGCGGCCTCGGGGCACGGCGAGGGCATCTTCGGCGCGCTGGACGTGGACTACGCGGTCGCGGGCGAGGGGGAGCGGCCGTTCCGCCAACTCCTCGATGCCCTCGGCTCCGACGCCCTGACGGCGGAGGCCAAGGCCGCCATACCCGGCCTCATCTGGCGCGACGAGGCGGGCCGCGCCGTCGCCAACCAGCCGGTCTGGGAGCCACTCGACGGCCTGGAGCACTGCGACTATGAGCTCATTCGCTTCGGCGAGTACCTCCGGCACGGCTATCGCTACGGCATGCACTCGCGGGCGAAGCGCACGGCCCCGCTCCACACCACGCGCGGATGCCCCTTCCCCTGCGAATACTGCGGAGCGCGGCTCATCAACGGCACGCGAGTCCGCTGCCGCCCCATTCCGGACGTCCTCGCCGACATTCGAGAGCTTCGCGAGCGGTTCGGGGTGGACGGCTTCAACATTCTGGACGACAACTTCACGTTCCACGGCGACTACGCGAAGGACCTCTGCCGCGCGATCCTGACGCTGGACCTGCGCGGCGTGTCGTTCTGCGCGCCCAACGGCGTCAAGGTCGAGTGCCTGGACGAGGAGCTTCTTGGCTTGATGAAGCGCGTCGGTTTTGAGTCGGTCTTCATCGCCCCCGAGAGCGGCAGCGAGCGCACCCTTCAGCGGATGCGGAAGCGGATTGACCTCCAGGCCGTCAAGGAGAAGCTCGCCCTCATCAAGCGGGCCGGCCTGAAGGCGTTCGGCTTCTTCATCATCGGATACCCCGACGAGACGGCCGCCGACATCCGCCAGACCATCGCCTTCGCGTGCCGGAACCCCTTCGACGCGGTGGTCTTCACCTGCTTCCAGCCGCTGGCGGGAACCCCCGTCGCGGCGAGGCTGCTCGCCAGCGGCGAAATCCAGAGCCTGCCCGAGGGGGTGGACTACTACCAGGTCACTTACGCCCCACGGGGCCTCACGCTGCGCCAGATGAAGCGCTGGCGGCTTTGGGGCCTCCTGCGCTTCTACACCAGCTCGTGGCGGCGGCTCCGAACCGCGTTCGCCAACTACTCGCTCAAGCGGATTGCGGCATTCGTCCTCAAGCTGCGATAGCCGCTCGGGCGGACGAGAGAGATGTCCCTGATGCGTGTCCTGCTCCTGTCGGCGCCCTTTGTGCCTGAATACATGCGGAACGCGCGCTGCGACTTCGTGTCGCTCTCGGCCACGCAATGGTATCCCATCCTGCTCGGCTACTGTGGCGCCTGGCTCGAAGCCCAGGGGCACACCGTGAAGCTAGTGGACGCCCCCGCCCACTACCTCGACCACGAGGCCACGCGGCGCATCGTCCGCGAGTTCCGTCCCGACCTGCTCGTGCTCTACACGGGCCGTCTGAGCGAGCAGAACGACCTCGACCTGGCTGAGCCGCTGGTCGAGGAGCTTGGCTGCGACGCGGTGCTCGTCGGCCCCTTCGCCTCGATTGACCCCGAGGCCACGCTCGGCAAGGCCCGCGTCATCACCAGACTAGTCGTCGGCCAGTTCGAGCATCCCGTGGCCGAGCTCGCCGCCGGCCGCCCCCTCGCCGAAATCCGCAACCTTGTGTTCAAGACAGGTGCCCCGCCCGCTCAACCCCTCTCCCTTCCAGGAAGAGGGCAGGGTGAGGGTGACGGCTCGCCCCAACCCTCCCCCTACCCCCTCCCTGAAAGGGAGGGGGGTAGTGCTATCATCCGCAACCTCGTCCGGCCCTACCTCACGGGCGAGGAGCTTGACGCCATTCCGTTTGTCTCGCGCTTCCTGGCGAGGCAGGTGGACCTCCGCCGCTACAAGACGCCCTCCGAGCTGTTCCCGTTCATGGACATCCTGACCGGCCGCGGCTGCTGTTACGGCCACTGCACCTTCTGCCTGTGGGTTCACACCTACGTGTGCGGCACGAACTACAGCGTCCGCTCGATTGGCAATGTCATCGAGGAGTTCCGCTTCATCGAGCGCGAGCTGCCGAACGTGCGGTCCGTGATGCTCCAGGACGACACGTTTCCCGAGGCCCGCGCCCGCGAGTTCAGCGAGGCGAAGCTGGCGGCAGGCATCCGGCTGCCCTGGTCGTGCTACGCCCGCGGCAACATGGGCCTCGGCGTACTCCAGTTGATGAAGCGCGCGGGCTGCCGCAACCTCCACGTCGGCTACGAATCGGGCGACCCCGAGGTGCTCCAGCGCATCAAGAAGGGCGTCACGGTGGAGCGAATGACGCGGTTCACCGAGGACGCCAAGCGGGCCGGCCTGCGCATCCACGGCGACTTCGCGGTCGGCTTCCCGGGCGAGACCCCCGAATCCTTCGAGAAGACCATCGCCTGGGCCAAGCGGCTCGACCCCTACACCGCGCAGTTCCAGCTCATGATCCCCTTTCCCGGCACGCCCTATTATGACATGATGAAGGCCGAGGGATGGCTGAACGACCGGGGCGAGCCCGACATGCCGCAGTTCCCGAACGAGCGGATCCGCGCGATGGCAAAGCGGGCCTACCGCCGCTTCTACCTCACGCCCCGCTACCTGTGCAAGTGCCTGTGCCACCCCTACGACCGCGTGCTCGTGCGGCTGAAGACCATGGCGCGGGCGATTCCCGCCATGTTCTGGCGACGCTGGTGATGTATGTAGTCCCGCCTTCCGGCGGTCGTGTTCGGAGTCCCGCCTTTAGGCGGTCTTGTCCGAGGAGCCGCCCTTGTTCCTCGACACCCTGCGCGGCTTGGCGCTGACCGTCGTCGCCAACGGGGCGCTGCTCTACGCCGCGCACCTGGGCGCGCGGCGCTGGTGGCCCTCGGCGGGCGCCCCCGCGCGCCTGGCCGCGACGGGCGTCCTCGCCCTCACACTCGCCCTCGCCATCTTCTACCCCCTTGCGCTCACTGGCCTGCTCACGCCGCAGGCGGCGACGCTTGCGGCCATCGCCATCGGCGTGGCCGCGCACTTCCGCAGGACCTCGTGCGGCGGCTTCTGGGCCGACGGCCACAGCGTCGCGGGCTGGGCTCGCCTGCTCGTGCGTTCGCGCGGCGCCCTCCTGCTCGCCGGAGCGGGGCTCCTCGTTGTGTCCGCCGCCTATCGGGCAGCGGTCTGGCCGCCACTTTCCTACGATTCGCTCACCTACCACAATTTCCTCGCCGGGTCGTGGGCCCAGGCGGGGGGCTTCGTCCCCTTCTCGGTGCCTCCCGCGATGCAGGGCTACGTGCGCATCCCCTTCCACTTCGAGGCGCTCGTGGCCTGGACGATGCTGCCCTTCCACGGCGACTTTTTGATCAACTTCGTGAACTTCCCGATTCTCGCCCTCGGCGCCGTCGCCCTCTACGCCCTCTGCCGCGAGTTGGGGCTCGACGTGTTCGCCAGCTCCCTTGCCGTCGGCCTCGTGTGCTTCTCGCCCGCCGTGTTCGCCTACGTCTGCACGCAGTACAACGACATCCTGGTGATGAGCCTTCTCATCGCCGCGGCCCTCTTCCTGGTGCTCCACCTGCGGGGCGGGCGTTGGGCCGACGCGACGATGGTGTTCCTGGCCTCGGGGCTGGCGGTGGGGACGAAGCACACGGCGATTCCGCCCGCGGCGCTCCTGTGTCTTGTCGCCATCGTCGCGCCCCTGCGAGGCGCCGCAGGGCGATGGCGTCGGGCCGCGGTCTCGCTTGCCCTGTGCCTCGCCATCGTCGCGGTCGCCGGCGGCTGTGCCTACGTCCGCAACTGGGCCGAGCTGGGCAACCCGCTTTACCCCGCCACGGTCCGCCTCTTCGGGCGCGACGTCTTCCCCCAGGCGCCCGTGATAACGAATGTCACAAGAGAGTGTGGGCGCGGCTCCTGGCGCGACGACGTGGCGCAACTGGGACGCTCCATCTCCTACGCCTACGGGACCGAGCCGGCGCCGCTCTCGTGGGGGCCGAAGCTGCCGGTCCTTCTGGTGCTCGCAATCGTGGCCCTCGCGTGGTCAGGGCGGTCGGCGCGGCGGGCCGAGCTGCGTTGGCTCGCCCTCTGCTGGGCCGTGCCCGCGCTCCTCATCTATCTCGATCCCTCGGACAACACGGTGGCGATTCGCCGCTTCTGGCCCGACGCCTTCGCCCGCTTCCTGGCCCCCTCCGTCGGGCTGATGGCGGCGGGCGCTTTGGTCGGCGCCTCGCTGCTGGAGGCCGAGTGGCTGCGGCGAACCGTTCGCGGCGGCCTGTGCGTGCTGCTCCTCTACGACCTCTTCGCAATGAGCATCCTGCCCGACACGCCGCGTGTGCTGGTGGCTGTGGGCATTGCGCTCCCTGTGCTCGTCGGCGGTGTATCGCTGCTCCGCCGGCTGCCGAGTCGGGTGCCCATGGTTGTCTTTACCGCCTTTGAGCTTGCCACAGCGGTAGCCGGCGTTTGCCTGGTGGCGCGCGTGCGCGACCATTGGCGCAATCACTTCCTCGAGACGCGCGTCGAGCTTCACCCCTTCCCGCGCCACTTCGCCAAGGGCTGGGCCTTCTGCGACGAGCCGCGCGACCCCAAGACCATCGTCCTCGCCAGCTACGAGCCCAACCTCGGCCACCACTGGTTCTTCTACCCCCTCATGGGCCGGCGGCTTCAGAACCGCGTCGTCTATGTGCCAGGGGAAGAGCGAATCAGGGGCGCGACCGGCGGCACCTGGGATGAGGACAATGAGGAGCTTGCCTGGCTCCTATGGTCAAGGCGGCGCCAGCCTGATCCCCTGACGCTCGGCCTGGCCGAGGTCGGCCCGACGCATCTGTTCATCCAACTCAATCCAGACCTGCCTCCCAATCACCCCGACCGCGAGCCGGACGAGATGCGTTTGGTTCGCGCCCACCCCGAGTGGTTCGAGCTGGTCAACTCGGGCGAGCACTACCGCGTCTACCGCGTCCTGGACCGCTCCTTTGGCTGGAAGACCGAGTCCGCCCCGTGACAACCTTTTACAACTCCCGCCGTTGTTGTCAGTATAATGCACGGTTAGGAGCTGCCTAAAGGCAGGACTCCAAACGCGCTGTCGGCCTGTTCGGAGTCCTGCCTTCAGGCAGTCTTGACCTACCGCGGCCGCGTGATGCTGGTCGCATAGAGGAGTTGCCCATGCGAAGTCTGCATTTCGGGGTCTCCCTTGCCATAGTGATCTGTTCGGCGGCCCTGGCCGCCGAGAAGCTGGTGGTAGACGAGAAGGCGAAGGCGGTCGCCGTGGCGGGCACTTTCGCCAAGCAGGGCGTCCACGACGTGCTGAAGGGGGCCATCGAGTACCTCGTCGTGGCCAAGGGCGGCAAGGAGTACGAGACGGTTCTCATCATCGAGGCCACGGCCGACGAGCTTCACCAGGCACTCCTCAAGATCGGCGTCGAGCCCGGCGAGCCGGCCAAGGACGGCAACCCGCCGAAGGGCAGGGGAGTGCACGTCCTGGCCGAGTATGAGGCCGATGGCAAGAAGGTTCGCCGCCCCGCCGACGAGTTCGTCGTCTCCAAGAAGACCGGCAAGCCGCTCGACCCCGGCCCCTGGGCCTTCACCGGCTCGGCGAAGGGCTACGACCCCGCGACGAACAAGGATGTGCTTCAGGCCGCGGTGTCGAAGAACATCGTTGGCCTCCACTGGCTCGACGCCACGCCGCTCATCCAGAACCCGCGGGCCGAGTGCAAGGAGCAGAACATCTACACGCCCAACCTGCCCGAGCTGCCCAAGCCCGGCACGCCGGCGGTCGTCATCTTCGAGCGCGTGATGCCCAGGGCCGTCGAGGGGGCGAAGCGGGTCCACGTCTTCGTCACCGGCCGCGTCCAGGGCGTGGGCTACCGGGCCTGGACCGAGCGCGAGGCCCGCGTGCTGGGCCTCAAGGGCTGGGTAAAGAACCTGCCCGACGGCCGCGTGGAGGCCGTCATCGAGGGGCCGCCCGACAAGGTGGGCACCCTCGTCGAGAAGCTCAAGGCCGGCCCCCGAGCCGCCAAGGTGGACAACGTGGAGGCCAAGGACGAGCCGGCGGAGGGCGGCTTCGAGGGCTTCGACATCCGCTATTGAAGCGTGCGCGGGCGGCGGAGATGTCCGTCATGCCGAGCGAAGTCGAGGCATCTCTCTTGCGCGCGCCCAGGAGAAGAGAGATTCCTCGACTTCGCTGCGCTCCGCTCGGAATGACTCCTTACGGAGGTGTCTTTGTGAATCCCCGGCTCGCCCTGGTTGCCCTCCTCGTCGCTGCCGGCTCCGCCCGCGCCTTCATCGAGCGGCTCTACTCGCTCCGGGAGGTGATGGACGAGTCGAGCCACATCTACGTCGCCCGCATCGAGCGGGTGGACGCCCAGCGCCGCGTCGCCCTGGCTCGCGTCGAGCGCGCGCTCAAGGGCAAGAGCGACTTCGCTACGATCAGGATGAACCTGGGCATCGGCCCGCCCGACCATTCGGCCTACCTGCTGGCCGCCCTCAAGGAGGGCCAGCCAGCCATCGTCTACGCCAAGCGCAACGGCAACGACATCGCCTCGTGCGTCCACGCAGGCGACACCTGGTTCCAGCTCTTCGCCGTCGCCGAGCCGAAGGCCGACGACACGTGGTGGCGCATGACCCACGTCGAAGTCCTCATGGGCCGCACGTTCAACGGCACGACGGAGGACCTTATCAAGGTGACGGGCGACGCGGTGGCCGGCCGTGCCACGCCCCCCAGGCCCAACCCCTCCGCGCCCCGCATTGACGTGCGGAAGCTCAAGACCCCCGCCGCGGTGGTGAAGCCCGTGCCCCTGCCCGCGACCGAGCCGCTGGACGGCCTTGAGGCCGTGCCGGGCTGGGTCGCCGAGACGGGCTGGGCGCGGCCCGCCACCCTCGCCGTCGAGGACTCCCGCACCCGGGGCAAGCTGCTCCTCGCCCGCTCCGACGGCGGGGCCGGCAAGAAGCTCGCCATCACCCTCCTTCAGCACGTGGACCTCTCGGCCTTCCCGCAATTCGGCGCCCTCGTGGACAACCCGGGCGACAAGCCCGTTGAGATCGCCGTCGCCCTCGGCTGCGCGCCCGACTGGACGATGCTCGAAGCCCCGCCCGTCGTCGTGCCCGCCAAGGCCAAGGGCGCACCCGTCCGCTTCTCCCTCGCCGCACGCCACTTCAAGTGCGAGGCATCGAAGTGGGAGCACAGCCAGCCGGTGCCCAACAACGGGCGGGTGGACAAGATAATGCTTCTCGTGGATGGCTTGCCGACTAGGGGCAGCGTGGCCTTCGACCGCATCGGCGGCGCACACGGTGGCTTCCGCATCGCCGCTGAGTTCCCCCACGGCGGGGGCGAGGTCCGCGGCATCTCCTGGGCCGACGCCAACGGCGACGAGCGGCTCGACGCCCTCCTGTGCGTCGGCGGCGCAAACCTGCTCCTTGTGAACCAGGGCGGCTCCTTCCGCGAGCAGGCCGCCGCCCTCGGCATCTCCTCCCCCTCCCGCGCCGCCGCCTGGGCCGACTACGACGGCGACGGCCACCCCGACCTCCTGACCAGCAACTTCCACCTCTTCACCGCCGCCGGCGGACGCTTCCGCGACGACTCCCGCCTCCTCCCCGCCCCGCGCCAGCGCAACCCCGAAGGAATCGCCTGGATTGACTACAACGGCGACGGGTTGCCCGACATCCTCATCACCAACGGCGAGCACGGCATCTGCCTCTTCGAGAACACGGGCAAGGGGCCGAACCGGTTCCGCGACGCCAGCGACAAGGCCGGCCTCGGCCCCAAGGGGCTCGGCGTCGGCAACGGCGACTTTGTAGCCTTCGCCGACTACGATGGCGACGGCTACACGGACTTCCTCTACAACCTCGGCGAGGGTGTCCTCGCCCACAACGAGGGCGGCAAGCGCTTCCGCCTCGACACCCGCTCCGGCATCCGCATCGGCGCGTCCAACGACGCCAAGCTCGGCATCGCCTTCGCCGACTTCGACAACGACGGCGACCTCGACCTCTTCGTCCCCGGCCCCGCCAAGCCCCGCCTCTACCGCAACAACAACGACGGCACGTTCAGCGACGTTGCCGCCACCGCGTTCGGAGTCCCGCCTTCAGGCGGTCTTCCCGGAGCGAGCCCCTTCGGGGACAGCCTCTCCGCCGCCTGGGGCGACGTGAACTGCGATGGCAACCTCGACCTCTTCGTCTGCCTCGCCAAGGCCCCCGGCCGCCTCTACCTCGGCGATGGCAAGGGCGGCTTCAAGGACGCCACGGCCTCCGCCGGCCTTGTGGGCGGGGCGTCTCTGCCCCGCGACACCATTGCCCTCGCCGCATCGTTCGCCGACACCGACGACGACGGCGACCTCGATCTCGTGCTCAACTGCGAGAAGAAGGCCGTCGTGCTCCTCAACGACCTCGACCGCGCGCCCGGCTGCGGCTCGCTCGCTGTCTCGCTCGGCGTGAAGAAGGGCGCCATCGGCGCCATCGCCCGCGTCACAGGCCCCAACGACCGTCCCGCCGGCCTCCGCGAGCTCAACGGTGCCGAGGGCTGGGGCGGCCAGGCGGCCCCCATCGCCCACTTCGGCCTCCCCGCGGGCAAGTATAAGATCGCCGTCTGCCTCACCGACGGCCGCGTGGCCCAGAAGGCCCTCACCATCGAGCCCAAAGGCGCCCGCGTCGCCCTCCGCGACGACGACTTCAAGTAGGGCGTGCACACCTGTACCGGGGAACTCTCTGGGCCTCACCTCATTCCTTGTGGAAATCTCCGCCCCACGGCGCTACAATCGTATTAGGGAGCCGGCCAGGAACGGAGGTCGAGCATGGGGCTGACACGCGTGACCGCTTGCGTTCGCGCCATGGGTCGGGCTCGTAGGGCATACGAAGCCCTGTTCGTCGTTGACACTGGTGCGACGGACTGCATGGCGCCCGCCCGTGAGTTGCGGCGTATCGGCATCAAGCGCCGGGGCCGGCGGGCCTATGAACTCGCCAACGGGCAAACGGTCGAATATGACTTCGGCTTCGCAGAGGTCGAGTTCCTGGGCGATGTGACGGTCGGCCGCGTGCTCTTTGGCCCAGACGACTGCGAGCCGATCCTAGGTGTCACTGCGCTGGAGTCCACCGGCATCATGGTGGACCCGAGGACCCGCACCCTCCGGCGCCTGCCTGCCATTCCCCTCAAGTAGCTCCCCCTTCACGCGGAGCCATCCCTGGAGGCCCGCCGTGCCCAAGGGCTACGACGCACGACACCTCCGCGACGTGACATCGGTCCCCTGCCCCTGCGGCCAGAGCTGGCGCATCTTCACTCGCAAGGACGGCTCCCCCGTCAACATCCACGTCACCTCGATTCAGGACTCCCGCCGACACTTCCACAAGCACTGCACCGAGTTCTACTACATCCTCGAAGGTCAGGGCACGCTCGAGGTCGGTGACGATACGCTCAAGCTCACCCCCGGCCTCCTCGTCCGCATTGACCCAGGCACCCCCCACCGCGGCCACGGCGACTTCAAGACCCTCGTCATCGGCGTCCCAGCCTGGGACCCCGAGGACGAGTGGTTCACCGAGGAATGAGCCATGAAGCCTGGCTTCTTTCTGTCCCTTTGGTCCCTTTCGTCCCTTTGGTCCCTTCCCGCCCTCGCCGCCGACTGGCCTCAGCTCGGCAACGGGCCGCAGCACACGGGCTACTCGGCCGAGAAGCTCAAGCCGCCGTTCAAGCTCAAGTGGAACGTCCAGTTCCAGCCCGAGCGCCTCTATCCCGCGATGCAGCCGGTCATCGCGGGCGGCCGCATCTACCTCGGCACAGAGAGCGGCAATCTCTATTGCCTCAGCGCCGCTGAGGGCAAGCGCCTCTGGAAGTTCCCTGCCGGCGACGAGCGGGTCGGGCCGATCCTGCACTCCGCGGGCGTCGAGGGGGGAAGAGTCTTCTTCGCCTCGATGGATGGCTGCGTCTACGCCGTCGAGGCCGGGGCACCCGGAGCTGGCGACGGGTCCGGCAAGCTCGCGTGGAAGTTCGAATCCAAGCTCCGCACGGGCTTCTCCGCCGCCGTGCTCCTGGCCGAGGGCAAAGTCTTCGCCCCCAACCGCGGCGGCACGCTCTTCGCCCTCAACCAGTCCGACGGCAGCGTGGCGTGGAAGGTTGACTTCGCGTGCCCGCTTCTCCAGTCGCCCGCCTGCAACGAGGGCCGCGTCTACGTGGCGGGTATGGATTGCCGCCTCTACGCCCTCGATGCCCGGGCACCCGGAGCCGGCGACGGGTCGGGCAAGGAACTGTGGAAGACCGAGCCGCTCAAGGGCGCGCTCGCATTCAAGGACTACTGGCCCGTCGTCCACAAGGGAATGGTCATCGTCCGCCCCTTCGGCCCCTGGGAGGCGAGCGCCTTCGACGAGAAGACGGGGCAGCCCGTCGCCCTCACCATCCCCGGCGGCATCACGATGAACGGCGCGGTCGCCCCGCCCTGCGTGGACGGCGATGGGCGCCTCGTCACGGCCAAGGGCGGCGGCTGGTGCCGAGTTGACCCCGCCTCGAAGGCCATCGAGGACATCTCCACCAAAGAGGGCGGCCGCGGCAACAACGACGAGAACATGATCGCCAGCGCCGCGGGCGGCATCATCTTCGTCATGCACTGCCAGGAGGGCAACGCACAGTTCACCGGCTGCTACGACGTTGCGTCGAAGGCCTGGCACCGCATCAGCGGCGGCCCGTGGCAGAACCTCGTCAGCAACACCCAGGGCGGCGGCGCCAGCCAGGCCCTCATCGCCGACGGCCACCTCTACCACGCCAGCCTCCACGGCCTCCGTTGCTTCGCTGGAGGGCAGTGAGATGATCAGACGACAGACGGCAGACGGCAGACGACAGACGGCAGTCCCGGATCGTCCTCGTCCTCGGCTCTTTGCAGCCCGCGAATGCGGGCGACCCAGCCGTAGCCCAGGGCGACCGAAGGGAGCCCTGGGACTCATGCATCCCCCAGAAGCCCCCGAAGGGGGCGCTTCACACGCCCTGAATCGCCCCCTTCGGGGGCTCTGCGATTGGGGCCGCCGTTTCCCAGGGCTCCCTTCGGTCGCCCTGGGCTACGGCTGAGACGCCCACTTCGTGGGCTAGGTTGGCTGATTGTCCTCGGTGCCGCGCTGTGCGTGTCGCGTGGTGTCGAGGCTGGGGAGGAAGCAGCCTGGCAGGCCAATGCCAAGGGCCTCTGCGAAGGGCCGCTCTGCTCGCTCGTCCTCCGCGTGAAGATCGGCAAGACCCTCGACCTCTACGCCCCCGGCGGCTCGAAGGACACCGGCTGGGGCACCCTCGGCCCCGCCGACATCCCACTCGGCTCCATCGGCCTCCCCTCGACGCTCGCCGTGACCGCCGTCGAACGCACGGGCGACTGGTCGCACTCCAAGGCCGTCGTCACGATGGAGGGCGGCGCCCAGCTCACCCTCTACGCCAACATGCTCTCCCCCGGCATCGTCGTCGAGACCTCCACCGACCGCCTCCGCCTCTTCGCCGGCCAGCACGAGCGCTTCGTCACCCACGATGACAAGGGCAAGATGCGCATCCACGGCCACATGAGCGGCAACCCCGCGCCGAAGGGCACGATCACCCCTGCATATGTGGCAGTCTGGCCCCAGAGGCTCGATCTGCGTGTCTGCGCGACTGCCGAGCCTCTGCCTCCCCCCGCGGCCGACGCGCCTCGGGCGCTCTTCTGGTGGGGCAAGGGCAGCCACTTCGTCGCCACCGGTTGTCCCGTCGTCGGAACGGGCGTCCACCAGGACGCCTACCTCGCCGATTGGCCAATCGCTGTCGGCTTCGACGAGTCGCCCGCCTCGATCGCCGCAGCGAAGGAGGGCGGCGTGGACTTCGCCTTCCGATCTCCAGGAAGGCGTACCGTGATCGAGCCACTGGGAGGCACCGGGCCGTTCGCTGCCTCGTCAACTCAGGAGTGGGCCGACAAGCCGCTCCTTCTCCAGCGCCCGGAGGTGCAGCTTCCTGTTCCCGACGGGCTCCGCTACCCGCTCTCGGTCCGGGAGACCTTCCGCTACGACGCTGCGAAGGATGAGGCCGTCTTCGCGGGGCAAACCAACTTCCTCGACGTCCGCAAGGGAGCAAGGGGCCTCGCGGCCGTTCCCCCACTGGCTATGCTGGCGCGGGAGAGTACACTGAAGGTCAAGTTCCCCGAGAAACGGTGGGTAGGCCCTGCGACCGGTTTCGGCCTTTCCGCCGGAATCCTGGAGTCGGATACCGCCAACTGGTCCGTCGAGGGACTCGGCCGGTACGCGCAGGCGCCATCGCCTGGCCCCGAAGCAGGCGGGCCTGTGGCCGCGCTCGTGGCCCAGCTTGAGGCCCAGGTGGCGACGATGCTCGGAGCGGGGCGGCTGGCGCCGTGGGTGTATGCCGACAATATCCCCATCTCGGCGGCGCGGGGCGAGTACTATTGGGGCGAGCCGGGGGAGGCGCTGTATCTGCTCGCTCAGCTCTATCCTGTCGTGAAGAAAGAGCAGCAGGCGGCGCTGCTGGAGTGCATGGCGGACATCCGCAAGGCGTTCCCGCCCGAGACGACGCCGCTGATGCCGCCCGACAAAGGGGCCCGCCGCGGAGGCTACGACGTGGGGCCGTGCCACGTGTCGAAGACCATCGCCGAGGAACGCGGAAAGCGGGTGAGCCTGTTTGCCCTCTACGGACTCGAACGCTACTACGCGCTCAGCGGCACGAAGCCGACCGCCGAGGAGTGGGAGGCCTGCAAGAAGGTCATCGCCTCCGCCTTCGAGGAGCAGGGCTGGGCGACGCTCTATCACCTCGGCCACCCGAACCGCTTCCTGCCCTGGGAAGGCGCGAACCCCGCCGAACGCGAGCAGCTCCGCAAGGAACACGGGGCGACCGCCAGTTGGCGCGGGGATAGGCCCGCCGCCATCGTCAACGCCAATCGCCGCTTCAGCGGCGCAATCGGCGCCATCCGCCTCGCCCGCCTGATGGGCGACAAGGAAGCCGAGCAGAATGCCTGGTGGCTCTTCGCCCGCGCCGCCGTCCTTCGCTTCGCGATGGGCAAGATAGCGCAGTGGCGATACCAGACGGGCATTGTGAAACTCCCGCCCAAGCCCGACTGGTTTTGGGCCTGGCGCGGCCGCGGGCCGCAGAACTGGTGCGGCGACCTGGAGACGATGGACTGGTCGAAGCCCGAGCACGACGTGCAGCAGGTCATCGAGCTCGCCCCTGACCGCGTTGAGCTCGGCCACTGGGCGGGCGTGATGGGCGACAAGTGGCACCAACTGTGCACCGTCGAGCCGGTCGCCTTCCGCTACCTCACGCCCGAGCTGGCCGCTTTCCTCCGCGACCACTTGAAGGCCGAGTGCGCCGCCTACGCCGACCGCATCGCGTGGAACCAGCCGACCTGGTACGCCAGCTTCGCCCCGGCCATCCTGGGCTACGAGCACAACATGAACCACCCTTCCGACGCCTTCGAGCACTTCATGGCCCGTGCCTGGATTCTCGGCGAGAAGCCCGAACAGCTCGAACGCTGGATTGACGTCCCCTGGCTCGAACGCGGCGACCTGTTCCACCTGAACAAGCTCGCCGAGACGATTGGGGCCTATCGCACCGCCAAGCCGTGAGCACGCCGCCCTACTGGAAGGGGGACAATACGCTTTCCCGAAGTCCCGAAGGGACAAGAGGATCTTGCCGGCGGCTTCAGCCGCCGGATCAGGGGCCAACCCCGGGGCCAGTCCCGAAGGGACGGCAGAGGGATTCCCGCAGAGCGCCCGTGGGCAAGCTCTGCCGTCCCTTCGGGACTGTACGCAATCGCGGACCCGAGTCCGGCGGCTGAAGCCGCCGGCTATGCCCTGCCCTCCCTTCGGGAGGAAGGCGAAAGCACAGTCGAGGATTATTCCGTCATCTGTGGGGCAGTGTACTGAGGAGCCTTGCGAATGACCATGTCCTTCTTCCTGTCCGTTTGCCTCTCGCTGAGCCTGCTCACGGCCGTGGCTGCCGAGCTGCCCGACCTCGTGGTGCACAACGCCAAGGTCGTGACCGTGGATGCCCAGTTCCGCATCGTCCAGGCCCTGGCCGTGAAGGGCGACCGCATCGTCGCCGTCGGGACGAACGACGAGGTGCTCAAGCTGGCCGGCCCCGCCACCCAACGCCTCGACCTCGCTGGGAAGACCGTGCTGCCCGGCCTCATTGACTCCCACAGTCATCCCCTCGACGCCGCGATGTTCGAGTTCGACCACGAGGTGCCCAACATGGAGAGCATCGCGGACGTGCTCGCCTACATCAATGCCCGCGCCGCCGCCCTGCCTGAGGGCGACTGGATCGGCCTCTCCCAGGTCTTCATCACCCGCCTCCGCGAGCGCCGCTTCCCGACCCGCGCGGAGCTGGACGCCGCGGCCCCCAAGCACCCCGTGGCCTTCCGCACCGGCCCCGACGCCGCTCTCAACTCGCTCGCCCTCAAGCTCAGCGGCATTGACCGCGACTTCAAAGTGACCGACGGCAAGCCGGGCTTCATCGAACTTGACCCCAAGTCGGGCGAGCCGACGGGCATCCTGCGCAGTTGCACCCGCTACGTCAAGAGCAAAGGGGGCGGCAAGCAGGCCACTGACGCTGACCGCTACGCCCGCCTCAAGGCCCTCCTCGCCGCCTACAACGCCGTCGGCATCACAAGCGTCACCGAC
>VGYV01000047.1 GCA_016872855.1 Planctomycetota bacterium | reverse complement strand
GTAGCCGGCGGCGTAAGCCGCCGGAAGGGGGTAGCAGAGGCGCCAGCCCCGTCGGGGCGGCACCCGCGCTCTGTCGTGCCGCCCCGTCGGGGCTGGGGGCTCTCGCCTGCGATCCGGCGGCTTGCGCCGCCGGCTATAGCCTTACGTCCCTTCGGGACTTCGCAGTTGGTGAGAAATGCGGGCTAAAGGCCGAACTACCAACAGGTTGCGGCTTCGTTCGTAGTTCGGCCTTCAGGCGGAAGTGCCTTATCTTCACGCCATTCGTGCTTGGGCGTGTCTTCCGCACGACAAACCAGCAACTGGCCGCTACTCGCCTGGGGCTCTCCGGAGCTGGCGTTCGGCGACCTCGATGGCGCGGAGGAGGGCTTTCGCCTTGTTGATCGTCTCCTCGTATTCGAGGGCGGGCACGGAGTCGGCGACGATTCCGCCGCCGGCCTGCACGTAGGCCCTGCCGCCATGGAAGACGATGGTGCGGAGGGTGATGCAGGTGTTGATATTCCCGAAGTAGTCAATGACGCCGACGGCGCCGGCGTAGGGGCCGCGCCGGGTGCGCTCCATCTCGTCTATGATCTCCATCGCCCGCACCTTCGGGGCGCCCGACACCGTTCCGGCGGGCAGGCAGGCGCGGAGGACGTCGAAGGGGGTGCGCCGCTCGCGGTCGAGCAGGCCCTCGACGTTGGAGGTGATGTGCATGACGTGCGAGTAGCGCTCGATGACCATCTGCTCGGTGACGTGGACGGTGCCGTAGCGGGCAACGCGGCCGACGTCGTTGCGCCCCAGGTCGAGGAGCATGACGTGCTCGGCGCGCTCCTTGGGGTCGGCGATCAGCTCGGCGGCCAGCGCGTCGTCCTCCTCCGGCGTGGCGCCGCGCCGGCGGGTGCCGGCGATGGGCCGGACCGTGAGCTTGTCGCCCTCCAGCTTCACCATCACCTCGGGGGAGGCCCCCACCATCGTCAGGTCGCCGAGCTTGAGGTAAAACATGTAGGGCGACGGGTTGACGACCCGCAGGGTGCGATAGACGTCAAAGGGATGGGCATGGGTCTCGACGGCGAGGCGCTGGGAGGGGACCACCTGAATGATGTCGCCCGCCTTGATGTACTCCTTGCAGCGGAGCACGACGTCCTCGTAGTCGGCCTGCGAGATGTTCGATTGGTAGCGCAGCGTGATCTCGCCCGTGGGGCGGATGTCGTCGCTGAGGGTGGTGACGGGGGTGCGGAGCTTCTCGACCACGGCGTCCACGGCGGCGACGGCCTCGTCGTAGGCCTCGCGGGCCGAGCGGCCGTCGAGACGGGCGTTGCTGACGACTTTGATCGTCTTGAACACGTGGTCGAAGACGACCAGGGTGTCGCAGGCCATCATATAGTAGTCGGGCAGGCCGCGGTCGTCGGGCGGCGCATGGGGCAGCCGCTCGACGTAGCGCACCACGTCGTAGGCCAGGTAGCCGACGACGCCGCCGGCGAAGCAGTCGAGGCCGGGCACGCCCACGGGGCGGCTCGCGGCCAGCAGGTTCTCCATGTCGCGGAGAGGGTCGGGCGACTCCCGCCGCGTGGCGTGGCCGCCGCGCACGGTTTCCACGGTGTTGCGGGTCGCGCGGATGATGGCCCGCGGCTCGGCGCCGAGGAAGGAGTAGCGGCCGATGCGCTCGCCGCCGGTCACGCTTTCGAGGAGGAAGCCGTGGCCCGCGACGCCGAGCTTCTGGAAGGCGGAGACCGGGGTCAGCGTGTCGGCCAGGAGCTGGCGATAGACTGGAACCACGTTTGCGCCCTGAGCGAGGCGCTGGAAGTCGGCAAAGGCAGGGTAGTGCACAACCGTGCCCCCGAAGCCTTGGAAGATACCGGCCCGAACGGACCACGATCTTAGCGTCCCAGGGCGTGGAGTCAAGTCGGGCTGAAAAAAACGTTGATCGAAAAGCAGGGCGGCGGTAAAATAATGTGCTCGACGGTATGGCCGCCGCGGGCGGCCGATCGCATTCTGGTTCAGGAGGCGCTTTGTGCCCATCCAGGTGTTCGCGCACCACGTGCATCTATCCGAGGAGACGCGTGAGCGGGTGATCGAGAAGGCCGAGCACATACGGCGCATCTTCGATGGGATTCTCACCGTTCGCGTCACGCTCGACGCCGAGAAGGAGCGGCGCCTGGTGGAGATCGTGGCAAACGTGAGCCACGGGGCGCCGGTGATCGCGCGCACGACCACGCAGAACCTCAACGAGGCCATCGAGTTGGCCTTCGACAAGGTCGAGGCCCAACTCCGCAAGCATAAGGACAGGATTCGCGACCGCCGGGTGCGCGAGCACGGGGCCGCGCCGCCCACGGCCGAGGCCGGCCCGAGACCCGCAGCGGACGCGGGTGAGGCCCCAACCGCGGAGTAGGCCGGCCATCGGACGGATGACGCACGTGAGCGCCACGCCATCATCGCCGCCCGGATCCGCCGCCTGGCTCGAACAGGAGGTCGAGGTGCCCAACCCCCAGGGCATCCACGCGCGCCCGGCCATGCTGATCGCCAAGACGGCCAGCGGGTTCCAGGCCGACGTGGCCATCCGACGGGATGACACGGACGTGAACGCGAAGAGCACGATCCAGGTGCTCACTCTGGTGGCGGAGCGAGGGGCCAGGTTGCGGGTGCGGGCGCGGGGCGCGGACGCCTCGGCGGCGGTCGCGGCCCTGGTGGCGCTCGTGCGGCGCGGCTTCGACGAGATGGAGCCGGCGGCAGCGGAAAGGTAGTGGCTCAGATGGTTGAGAAGCAGGGCATCGCGGCCTCCCCAGGCGTCGCCATCGCCGAGGCGCTCGTCCTCGACAGCCGCGAGTTCCCCATCTCCCACCGCAAGCTCAACGAGGCCGAAGTCCCCGCCGAGAGGGAGCGCTTCGCGCGAAGCGTCCGGGACGCCATCGCCGAGGTCCAGGCCCTCCAGAAGCAGGCGGCGGAGAAGGCGGGCGGCGAGTACCTGCGCATCTTCGACGCCCACGTCTCGATGCTGCGCGACCCCGAGCTGGGCCGCGAGATCACCGAGATGATCCAGAGCACCCGCTGCACCGCCGAGTTCGCCGTCTCCTCCGTCATCAAGAAGCACGCCCGCGTCTTCCTCGCCGCCGACTTCCTCAAGGACCGCGTGCGCGACCTCTACGACATCGAGCACGCCATCCACCGCCACCTCCAGGGCCTCAAGCGCGAGGACCTCGGGCACCTCGAGTCGAACGTGATCATCGTGGCCCACGACCTGACGCCGTCGCAGACGGTGACGCTGGACAAGGCGAAGGTGGTGGCCCTGGCGACGGACGCGGGCGGTCGCACCTCGCACACGGCCATCATCGCCCGTGCGCTCAGCATCCCCGCCGTCGTCGGCCTCGGCGCCCTCACCGCCGACGTGGTGGCCGGCGACCTCCTGGTCGTGGACGGCACGGCCGGCCAGGTGGTGGTGAACCCCGACCCACGCACGCTCGACCGCTACCAGGCGAAGGCCCGCAACCTGCACGAGCACGAGGTGCGCCTCGCCCGCATCCGCCAGCTCCCGGCCGAGACCACCGACGGCCACCGCGTGCACCTCTATGCCAACATCGAGTCGCCCGACGAGATCGCCATCGCGCTCGACCGCGGGGCCGAGGGCGTCGGCCTCTACCGCACCGAGTTCCTCTTCTTCGAAAAGGGCAGCCCCCCCACCGAGGAGGAGCACTTTGCGGCCTACCGCCACGTGGCCCAGGCCCTCGGGGGCCGCCCCCTCATCATCCGCACGTTTGACATGGGCGGCGACAAGCTCGAGCCCAGCGGCGCCGCGCCCGAAAAAAACCCCTTCCTCGGCTGCCGCTCCATCCGCCTCTGCTTCCAGCGCATGGACCTCTTCCGCACCCAGTTGCGGGCCATCCTGCGGGCCTCCGACGGCGCCGCGGTCAGCATCCTCTTCCCAATGATCACCGACCTCCACGAGATCCGCCTTGCCAAGCGCATCGTCCACGAGACCATGGCGGAACTCGACAACGAGGGCGTCCCCTACGACCGCCACGTCCGCATCGGCATCATGATCGAGGTCCCCAGCGCCGCCTGGATCGCCGACCTGCTGGCCAAGGAGGTGGACTTCTTCTCCATCGGGACGAACGACCTGGTCCAGTACACGCTCGCGGTGGACCGGGGCAACCAATGCGTGTCGGCCCTCTACCAGCCGGCTCACCCCGCCGTGCTCCGCCTCATCAGGGACGTCATCGAGTGCGGCCGGCGCACGGGCGTCCCAGTGGCCATGTGCGGCGAGATGTCGGGCGAGCTGCTCTACGCCATACTCCTTGTGGGACTTGGCCTCGTCGAGTTCAGCGTCAGCCCGGCCGTCCTCCCCCAGATCAAGGAGCTCATCCGCTCCGTGAGCTATGACCACGCGCGCCAGGTGGCCGCCCGGGCGCTCGCCTTCGAGGACCCCGAGCGCACGATCCAGTACCTCAAGGAGGTGACGGCCCGGGCGCTGCCCGACGAAACATAGCCCGCACGCCGCGTGGCGCGCGGCACACGGTTCCCCTATGAGTTTTTCCCGTGTCCTGTTCCGTTTCGCCAAGAAGGGAGAAGCAAGGCACCTGTCGCACCGCGACCTGATGCGCCTCTTCGAGCGCGCGTTGCGGCGCGCGGGCCTCCCGGCCCGCATGAGCCAGGGGTTCAACCCACACCCCAGGCTCAGCATCCTGGCCGCCCTCGCCGTGGGCATCGAGGCCGAGGACGAGGCCCTGATGCTCGACTTCGAGCCGCCCGTCCCCGCCCCTGAGGCCCGCGAGCGGCTGGCCGCGCAGTTGCCCCAGGGCATCGCCCTGCGCTCGGCGGAGACGCTCCCCGAGGGGGCGCGACCCCGCGTCGAGGCGGCCGCCTACGAGGCCGAGCTGCCCGAGGGCCGGCCCTGGGCGGCGGGCGACGTGGCCCGTTTCCTCGCGAGCGAGGAGCGGCAGCGCAACAGGGACGTGCGGCCGGCCCTGCGAGCAATGGCCATCGAAGGGCGCCGCCTCTCCTTCGAGCTGGCCGTGGCCGACAGCGGCACGCCGAACGCCCTCGAGGTGCTCGCCGCGTTTCTCGGCTGCGAACCGGCCGCGCTGCCGCCCATTCCGGTGCGGCGAACCCAGGTGCGCCTGGCCCTTGCCCAGCCCCGCCACGCCAGCGGAACAGCGGGAACCAAGTGTCGGGAAGGCAACGAGCATGCAACGTAGGATGGTCATCAACGCCCTCGAGCCAGAGGAGAGCCGCATCGCGGTCCTCGAGGACAACGTCCTCCAGGAGCTCTACCTCCAGCCGACGGCCAGCGAGCAGTACCTGGGCAACATCTACAAGGCGCGCGTCGTCAACGTCGAGCGCAGCATTCAGGCGGCCTTCGCGGACATAGGGCTCCCCAAGAACGCCTTCCTCCACGTCTCCGACGTGAAGGCCGGCAGCGGCGAGAATTGGATGCCTACGGACAGCCCGACCATGAAACGCCGCAAGGACGACACGCCGATTCAGGACCTCCTTCAGAAGGGCCAGGAACTCGTCGTCCAGGTCATCAAGGAGCCCATCGGCAACAAGGGGCCGAGCGTCACCACCTACATCAGCATCCCAGGCCGCTCCCTCGTCATGATGCCAGGCGTCGTCCACTACGGCGTCTCGCGCAAGATTGCCGACGAGGCGGAGCGCTCGCGCCTCCGCAAGCTCCTCGACGAGCTGTCGCTGCCCAAGAACACCGGCTTCATCGTCCGCACCGCGGGCGCCAACGCACGGAAGGCCGACCTCCAGCGCGACCTCCGCTACCTCACACGACTCTGGGCCGCCGTGGAGGAGCGCATCTGCTCCAGCCAGGCACCAACCCTCGTCTACCAGGAAACCGACCTCGTGCTGCGCTGCATGCGCGACGTGTTCGCCACAGACATCGAGGAGATCGTGATCGACTCCGAGGAAATCTGCCGCCAAGTCTCCGAGTTCCTCGCAATGGCCTCCCCCACGCACCAGAAGCTCGTCAAGTTCTACCGCGGCGCCGCCCCCATCTTCGACCACTACCACGTCGAGGAAGAAATCCAGCGCACCTTCCAAAACGTCGTCCCACTCAAGAGCGGCGGCTCCATCGTCATTGACCAGGCCGAGGCACTGGTGGCGATTGACGTCAACTCAGGCCGCTACACGCACGAGGCCGACATCGAGGAGACAGCCTTCCGCACCAACCTCGAGGCGGCCCGCGAGGCGGCCCGACAGCTCCGCCTACGCGACCTCGGCGGCGTCATCGTCATTGACTTCATTGATATGCGCCTCGAAAAGAACCGCCGCGAGGTCGAGCGGGCCATGGCCGCCGAACTCAAGCGCGACCGCGCACGCAGCCGCGTCCTCCGCATGTCGCGATTCGGCCTCATGCAGATCACCCGCCAGCGCGTCCGTCAGGGCACCAAGCTCGCCCTCTACGACCGCTGCCCAGTCTGCGCCGGCGCAGGGCTCGTCCGAAGCGTCCAGAGCATGGTCCCCCACGTCATGCGCCAGATTCGCCTCGCCCTCGCACGCAAGGATGTCGAGGCCGTCGAGGTCACGACCCATCCCAGCGTCGCGGAGCAACTCTCGAACGCCAAACGCCAGGACCTCGCCCGCCTCGAAGACCAGGCCCGCGCGAAGGTGCGCATCCTGACCCGCCTCGACTTCCGCCCAGGACAGGTCCAGGTCGTCTCACTCCTCAAGGACGGCAAGAAAGTCACCCTCTGAACCAAGGAGAGCCCATGTACGCAGTCATCGAGACCGGAGGCAAGCAGTACAAGGTGTCGCCCGGCGACACGATCGAAGTCGAGCGCCTCGCCGACGAGGCCGGGGAGCCGGTCGAGTTCGACCACGTGCTCTTCTACAGCGACGGCGCCGACGTCCGCTGCGGCGCCCCCACGCTCCCAAGCGTCCGCGTCGTCGGCACCGTCCTCGCGCAGAAGAAGGGCGCAAAAGTGGTCGTCGGAAAGTTCCACAAGGGCACGCCTGACCGTCGCACGAAGGGACACCGCCAACGCCTCACCCGCGTGGCGATCGAGAAAATCGTGGCGAACTGACTCTTGACAAGAGGAGACATCTCATGGCGCACAAGAAGGGCCAAGGCTCGTCCCGCAACGGCCGCGATAGTTGCCCACAGAACCGCGGCGTCAAGCGCTTTGGCGGCCAGACCGTCACTGCCGGCACCATCATCGTCCGGCAGTGCGGCACTCGCTTCAAGCCGGGCTTCAACGTCAGCCTCGGCCGCGACAACACGCTCTTTGCCACCGCCGACGGCCGCGTCCAGTTCGGCGCAGGTCGAAAGGTCCACGTCCTCACAGCCTGACAAGTCTCTGTTGCGCAAGGCACGCCCAACCTCGTTTGGGCGTGCCGGACAGGAATCCTCCGCAACAGGGCCCAACAAGGGACGACAGGGGCCATAGACTGGGGAGCGCGCGCCGATGTTCATAGACGAGGCATTCGTCCACGTGAGGGCCGGCAAGGGCGGCGCCGGCTGCGTGAGCTTCCGACGCGAGAAATACGTCCCACGCGGCGGCCCCGACGGCGGCGACGGCGGCGACGGCGGAAGCATCTTCCTCATCGCCGACCCCGCGGTGGACACCCTCTACGAGTTCAGCTTCCGCCACGAACTCATCGCCGCCAACGGCCGCGGCGGCCAGGGCAAAAACAAGACCGGCGCCAGCGCCCCGGCCCTCGAAATCCGCCTCCCCGTCGGCACCCTCATCTACGACCACGCCACGGGCCTCCTCCTCCGCGACCTCGACAAGCCCGGCGACCGCGTCTGCGTCGCCGCAGGCGGCAAGGGCGGACGCGGCAACCGCCACTTCACCTCCTCGACCAACCGCGCGCCCCGCGAGGCCGAACCCGGCGAGCCGGGCCAGGAGCGCAAGCTCCGCCTCGAGCTGAAACTCCTCGCCGACGTCGGCCTCGTCGGACTCCCCAACGCCGGAAAGTCCACCCTCATCTCCCGCGTCTCCAACGCCCGCCCCAAGATCGCCAACTACCCCTTCACCACCCGCTTCCCCTGCCTCGGCATCGCCGACGTCGGCGGCTACCGCCGCCTCGTCATCGCCGACATCCCCGGCCTCATCGAGGGCGCACACGACGGCCACGGCCTCGGCACCGAGTTCCTCCGACACATCGAGCGCACACGCGTCCTCCTCCACGTCCTCGACGCCGCCGCCGTGGACGGCACGCCCCCCCTCGACGCCTACCGCACCCTCCGCAACGAGCTCGCCCTCTACCCCTGCGCCCCCGTCGCCTCTGCGCATTCCACCCCCAACACCGAGACTTCTTCGCTTGCCTCCCGCCCCCACCTGGTTGCCGCGAACAAGATTGACCTCCCCGAAGCCCGCGCCGCAATTGACGAGTTGCGAGCCTCACTCCCCATTGAGGTCTACCCCATCTCCGCCGCCACCGGCGAAGGCATCCCCGCCCTCCTCGCCGCCCTCGCCCGCCAGCTCGACAGGGCTACCAAGGCCGAGGGCAACCCGCAGGCCCGCGAGTGAGGTCGCGCCCCACCCAACCCTGGAGATCAGGGACTTATGGGTGTCAGGCGCCGACGCGCGCATTGAGCCACAATGGCGTGAATGGGGAGGTGGAACTTAGCTCCCAGAGCTCGTAAAGTCCCAATATGGGCTTCCGCCCGAATGGCGTGGAGATAAGGGCGCCGAGCTAGCCGCGGAGAAAGACGAGGTCTGCCTAAAGGCAGAATTCCCAACAGGTTATGAGCTCGTTCGGAGTCCTGCCTTCAGGCAGAATGCCCTTATCTCCACGCCATCCGGCTTCCGCCCCTCTCCCTACTGGGGAGAGAGGGCCAGGCTGGCGAAGGTGACGGCCCGTTGGAGGTCGTAGTCGGCGGCCTGGTGGTAGTCGAGCAGGGTGCAGCTAGCGGCGTCGGTGGTGGCGAGGAGGGCGTAGATGGGAGGGACGCCGCAGATGTGGCGGGCGTTGGCGTCGGCGCGGACGCAGTCGTAGAAGGCATCGGCGTCCAGACGCTCGACGTGGGCGAGCATCTCGCGGTCGGCCCGCTCGACTTCGGCCATGACCTGCGGGTTCAACTGGTAGTCATCGCCGAATTGCTGGCCGACGTGGGAGAGGTCGGCGGCGGCGATGGCGCAGACGGTGCGGCCGCTCGCGGCGAGGACCTCGCGGAGCGCGGCGTAGAAGTCGGCGATGGCGGCCACCTCGCGCGGCGACTTCTCGTCGCCCACCGTGTGCTCCATCGGGCCGCAGAGGATGGGGAGAATCTCAATCTGGCGGCCCCGCAGGACGTGTTGGAGGCAGAGGACCTGGAACTCGATGGAGTGTTCGCTCCTGTGAAGGAGTTCCTCAGCGAAGGGCTTGCGGCCATAGCGCCTGGCAAGAGCGTCTACGAGCTCGGCATTGGTCGGGAGCGTGCCGAGCGGGGTCTGGAAGCTCTTGCGGGTGAGGGTGAAGATGGCGTTCTGCGCCTGGTGGGCGGTGCCGAAGATGACGAAGAGGTCGGCTGAGCAGCCCTGCGCGAGGGCCTTGTAGGCGTGGGCATAGGAGGGGCCGCCGCGCTGGAAGTCTATGTGGGGGGCGATGAGGCCGACCAGCGACGAGCGGCAGGTGGGCGATGACGCGTGACGCGTGACGCGTGACGCGGAACGCCCTGTGCCGGGCGGTTGCTCAGCGAGGGCGAGGAGTGCGTCGAGGGTTGCTGTCAGCTCCTGTGGGTCGGCGGGGTATGCGCCGCCGGCGCTGGACGGGGGCCGGATGGGGCTTCGGCGGAACTCCTCGGCGATGGCCTCGACGTGGGCGTGGAAGCGGGGGCTGTCGAGCATCAGGGCGTCGTCGAGCTGGCGGATGACCTCCTGAATCTTCTCTGAGAAAACGAGTTCGCCGAAGCGCCGCAGGATGACTGACTGGATGTCCTGCACAGTGTTCGTGCCGTCGAAGCACGAGAGCAGGAAGAGCATCTCCTGGGGGACGATGAGCACCTTGTCGCTGAGGCGGGCGGGGTCGTGGACTTGGACGAAGAGGCGCCCGCCCTGGCGTATGGGGTGGGCCTCGACCTGTCGGAGCTTGGGCTTATCTGAGGGGGAAAGGGGCATAAGGGACCAAAGGGACCTAAGGGAGGGAAGGCTAGGCGGCTCCAGTGAGGCGGCGGAGGGCCTCGAGGTAGCGCTCGGTAGTCGCGCGGACGACATCGGGCGGCAGGGGAGGGGCGGGGGGCGTCTTGTCCCAGCCCGTCGACTCGAGCCAGTCTCGGACCGGCTGCTTGTCGAACGACGGCTGGGCGCGCCCGGGCTGGTAGCCGTCCACCGGCCAGAAGCGTGAGGAGTCGGGTGTGAAGATTTCGTCAATCAGGAGCAGCTTGCCGTCGCGCTGGCCCCACTCGAACTTGGTGTCGGCTAGGATGATGCCGCGCCGGCGGGCGTAGGCGGCGGCGCGGTTGTAGATGGCGATGCTGCGTTCGCGAAGCGTCGTGGCCAGGTCGAGCCCGAGGATGTCGGCGGCGCGCTCGAAGCTGATGTTCTCGTCGTGGCCCGTCTCGGCCTTGATGGCGGGGGTGAAGATGGGCTCGGGGAGCTGCGAGGCCTCGAGGAGGCCCTTGGGCAGGGGAAGGCCGCAGACGGTCCCGGTCTTGCGGTACTCGCTCAGGCCCGAGCCGGCCAGGTAGCCTCGGATGACGCACTCGACGCGAATTGGCTCGGTCTTGACGACGAGCATCGAGCGGCCCTGGAGCACGCCGGCGAAGCGTTCCAGGCCGTGGCCCATCGCGCTCACGTCGTCGGTGATGAAGTGCGTGTCGGTGATGTCGGCAATAAGGCGGAACCAGAAGACGGAGAGGGCGGTGAGGACGCGCCCCTTCTCGGGGATGCCGACGGGGTTGACGACGTCGAAGGCGGAGAGGCGGTCGGAGGCGACGATGAGGAGTGTGTCGCCGAGGTCATACACGTCGCGCACCTTGCCGCGGGCGAGCAGGGTGTAGCCGGGCAGACTGGTCTGTGTGACGACGGGCGTGTGGCTCACGCAGGAACTCCTCCGAGCGAGGCAGTGGGGGTGGGGGGCCGGTCACGATGGGACGGCCTGGGCCTGGATGCCGAGGCGCGAGGCGAGGCGCTGGACTCCCTTGATGCCAGGGTGGAGCTTGAGGGCTTCGAGCAGTTCGCGCTGGGCGCCCTCGCGGTCGCCGACCTTCAGAAGGGTCTCGGCCAGGCGCTTGCGAATCTCCGCGCGGTCCCTGGCTGGCAGGCCAAGCTTGAGCGCGTGCTGGAAGTGGACCACGGCGTCCTGGGGCGCGGCGGTGCGCGGCAGGTGCTGGCAGTAGATCGTCACGATGCGCTCTTGCACCTCGTCGAAGAAGTAGCGGAGGCGCGGCCCTTCGAGCTCCTCGCGGTAGACCTCTTCGTAGAGGCAGAGGGCATCCTCGAGGCGGCCCTGCTGCTCGTAGGCCTCACCGAGGAGGAACTTGCAGTCGAGGTGGTCCTTGAGGCTCAGGTAGGGATAGAGGTCGAAGGACTCGCGGTCACCGCGAAGGGCCTCGTAGAGGTCCACGGCGGCAGCCGTGTTGCCGCGAAGCAGGTAGTCGAAGAGCTGGCGGCAGCGCGCCGCGGTGCCGTTCATCGGCGGATGGGCGGGGGCATCGGCCACGGAGACGAAGGCGCCGAGTGCCCCGATTCGGAGCTGCTGGTCGTGGTACTTGCGGCGGCGTTCGTCGGAGAGGACGTGGTATGCCTCGACGATCTCGCGGGTGCGCTGTTCGGCCCACGCGGCATTGGACCGGTTGCGGTCGGGGTGGTAGCGTTTGAGGAGGCGGCGGAACGCCCGCTTGATTTCCGGGGCCCCCGCCTCCCGCTCCACTTGGAGGATTGAGTAGTAGTTCAACGCCCCGTTTCCTTGCGTCTTAGCGCCAGGCTCGCCAACCTCCGCCTTGAATTATAATAGGTTCCCGCAGGAGAGTCAAAAATTTCCTTTGCGCTGGGCCCGTGGTCTGCGCCCTTGCTGAGTCGGCGGCCATGTGCTAGGATGGGGGCGGTGGGGGGCGGCGCGAAAGGGGTCGGCGTGGCGGTGCAGTGCCCGCAGTGTTTGCGGCAGTATGACGTGACGCTGTTTGAGTTCCAGCGCTCCGTCGTGTGTGACTGCGGGGCGAGGCTGGACCTCCAGGAGGGGCACGTGCGCCGCCTGCCCGTCGAGGCCATCACGCCGGCGACGTGGGACTACCTGCGGGCGTGCCACATTGCGGAGGGCTACGATCGCTACTTCCAGCACAACGAGTTGTTCCGGTTCGACGTCGCGCTCTTGGACCGGTGGTTCACCACGCCTGGGCGGCTCCTCGACCTCGGCTGCGGGACGGGGCGCCACGTGGCGCACTTCGCCGAGCGGGGGTTCGAGGTGACGGGCGTGGACCTGTCGGAGCACATGCTGGCGGTGACGCGGCACAAGCTGGCCGCCCGCGGCTGCCAGGCGACGCTGGTGCTGGGCGACATCACGCGGCTCGACGGCCTGGGCCTCGGGCGCTTCGACTACGCGATCTGCATGTTCAGCACGCTCGGGATGATCTACGGGGCTGCGAACCGCCATCGCTTCCTCGACTCCGTGCGGCGGCACCTCGAGGCCGGCGGCTGCTTCGCGTTCCACGTGCACAACCGCTGGCACAACCTGTGGGACCCCGACGGGCGGCAGTACCTCCGGACCGCCCTGCGCGCCCGCCTGCGAGGGCTGCCAGAGCCGTTCCAGAAGGACATGGACGGCTACCGCGGGATTCGGGGCCTGTCGCTCTACGTCTACAGCGACCGCGAGATACGGCGAGCCGTGGCGGAGGCGGGTTTTCGGGTCGAGGAGTTCGTGTACCTGAACCACGTGCGGAACGGCGTGCTTCGGGGCCTGGCTCGCGGCCTGCGCAGCAACGGCTTCATCCTGCTGTGCCGCGCGGCGTGAGGCACGGACCGAAGCGAGGCAAGCATTCCCCCCTCTCCCTTGGGGAGAGGGTGGGGGTGAGGGTGCTTTCTCCCTCTCCCTCGGGGAGAGGGTTGGGGTGAGGGTGCTCTCTCCCTCTCCCTCGGGGAGAGGGTCGGGGTGAGGGTGCTTGGGGCGCCGCGGGCGCCGGAGTAGGCACCCTCACCCGCCCGCCAGGGGCGGGCGACCTCTCCCCAAGGGAGAGGTGGGCGGCTACGGCGCGAGCTGGAAGGCGTTGAGGCGTGGACGATGTGATCAACGGCGATGCCGGCCAGTTCCGGTGCCCCGGCTGCGGGCGGGTATTGCCCAGCGGGGGCTTGCGGGCGGGCGAGCGCCTGATGTGCGCGAAGTGCAAGAAGCTGATGCGCTTCGGGCCGCACCTGTTCGATGCAAAGACGCGGTCGGACTGGCAGACGGCTCGCCTCGTGCTCGTCGTGGCCTGCATCGCGGCCACGCTCTGGTGCGTCACGGTCGGCTACGGGTTCGGCTCGCGCACGGGGCGCTGGGTGGCCGGGTTCGGCGGCTCGCTCGTCGTGTGGCTGGTGGCCGTGGGCTGCATCGCCCTGGCCGCGCGCACGACGCAGAACAACGGCGTGCTCGTCAGCGTGACCGCGATGATGGCCGGCGTCGCCCTGTTCTTCATCGAGGGCCTGGGCGAGCAGGTCGGCTACCCCGTGGCCGCCTGGCGCGAGGAGTTCGTGGCCTACGACCTGTGGGCGCCGGCGCTCATCGTGGGCGGGATGTTGGGCCTGGTTGGCTCCCTCGTCCTCCAGCGCCGTTGGCGCTCCATCTGAGAGGCTTCGATGCCCAACGACACCGAACCCGGCGAGCCGCAGGTGAGCTACTTCGTCACCGTGCGCACGTTCCAGTGCCGCTCCGTGTTCCACGAGGAGCAGAAGGCGGCCACGCTGGTGGAGCTCATCGAGACCCTGCGCCGCCAGATGGGCTTCAAGAAATACGCCTACGCCGTCCTGCCCGACCACTACCACGTGCTGCTCGGCGGTGGGCCGGCCAGCGCTGCCGTGGCCGACGCCATTCTGGCCATCAACCGCGCGATGGAGCGCTTCATCGAGCCAGAGGACGGTGGCCAGCCGCTGTGGGACGACGAGCCGGAGGTGCTGGTCATCTACACGACCCAGTCGCGCTTCGAGAAGCTCAACTACATCCACCAGAAGCCGGTGCTCTGCGGCATCGTGGAGAAGCCGCAGGACTACGCCTTCTCCAGCGCCGCCTTCTACTTCAAGCGATACGGGAAGACGGAGTTCTGACCGCGCCGTGGCTTCGTAGTGCGGCCTTCAGGCCGTATCGGACGTATGCGGGCCGAGGCCGGAGGGAATGATGAAGATCAAACGCCGAGTATCGAATGCTGAATGAGGCAGCAGGCGAGGGTTCCCAGCGGCTTCTCCCACTTCCACATTCGACATTCCTGTCTCTTGGTTGCGGTCGCTGGCCGTCTCCGGGAAGAGCGGGCGATAGTCCCATGCCAGGCCGTGTTGGTCGGTGAGCGCGCGGATGCGCCCCTGGAATGCCTCGTAGAGGTCCTGCTCGCGCCCCTTGTGCTCGGGCGCGCAGAAGAAGGTGCGGCAGCCGAGGGGGCGCCAGGGGTGGGCGGAGCATCGCCCCCCCACAAGGTAGCCGCAGAGGCCCGCCGCGGTCAGGTGCGGTGGGCCGCAGGCGTTGACGAGGAGCGCGCGCTCGAGGAAGCTAGCGTAGAGCCGGTAGTCGTTTCGGCGGAAGTCGCAGCACTGGCCGCAGGCGCGGCACTCGACCCCCAGCGTGGCGAGCCGCCCGTCGAGGTCGCGATAGGCGGCGGCCAATGCCTCGAGAGCTTGCGCAAGGCCCATCACACGGCGGCCTCGATGGGGCAGAAAAAGGCGCTCGTGGAGTACGAGGAGTCGCCGTGGCACTTGGAGAAGACGACGTTTTGCCCGCCGCTGGCGGCATAGCAGTGGGGGTTGGCGCAGAAGGTGGTCTCGGCGGCGTGCTCGGTGCAGAGGACCTCGGCACGCATGTCGTGGAGGACGGCCACGACATCAGGCGAGGGCTGCTTGTCGGCCTTCGCGCTGATCGAGAAGACGGCGTACTCCGTGTGGAGCACCTGGGCCGCGGCGGCGGAGAAGCCGGCCGCCCGCCCGTAGTGGGGCGCTTTGAGGATATTCACGTCGAGGTGCCGCTGGAGCCAGGGGTCGCTCAGGGCGGCGGTCCAGAACGAGCCCTGGGCGTCGCTCGTCAGGAGCAGGCGGATGCCGCGGCACTCGACGTGGAGGACCAGGGAGAGCTCGTTCTGCTCGCGGAGGAAGGCCGCGGGCTGGGGGGCCGGCGCGTCGTTGGGCGGGACCCGCAGGATGTTGGGCACGGCTGGGTGTAGCACCGTGAGGCCGATGTCGGTGAAGAGCGCGGGCAGCGGCTGGCCGCGAACGGGGTTGAACATCCGCTCCGGCCCCAGACGCCCGTGGAGGCGCGAGAACAGGCGCTGGTAGGCCCGCTCATCGGGCAGGCGGTGCCCGGCCACGGAGGGCTGGGTGGATTCGCAGGCCGGCCCCCAGAATGCCTGCACCGCCACGCGGTCCGACTCCGCCACCTGGAGCAGGCCCGCGATGTGGTTGCGGTCCACGTGCGTTGCCACCAGGAGGTCCACCACCGTGATCCCGTTGCGGAGCAGGTAGGCCAGAAGGCGTCCGCCGTGGGCCGGCCCGCCGCCGTCCACCACGATGGTCCGCACCTGATGGCCGTCGCGGAAGCGCACGATTGCCGCGTCGCCGTGCCCCACGTCGAGAAACGTCGCCGCCAGGTCCAGTTCCTGCACGCTCACCGACTGTCCTCCACCCTCGTGGCTGAAGCCCCCCGCCTCCCCCTATGTTAGCAGATGGGGAATCGCGCCGTCAAGCGCGCTTGCGGTCCTTGACAGCGCCGCCCTGGGTGAGTATTGTCATGGCGCCTGCTGTTGTCGTTCGGGCGGCGGACATGTGCGAAGGCGAGCCTGAAAGGGAGCGACTATGGCGGATGAACCGCTCATCGCGGTGTTTGTGGACTACGAGAACCTGGCCATTGGCGTGCGGGACATGAACAAGGGGCCATTCCAGATTGACCTCGTGCTCCGCCGCCTGCTGGAGAAGGGCCGCATCGTCTTCAAGCGGGCCTACTGCGATTGGAAGCACCACCGCGACGCCGTGCCCGAACTCCACCGGCACGGCATCGAGATGGTTGACATCCCCGGCTCGAAGGCCAGCGGAAAGAACAGCGCCGACATCCGCATGGTCACCGACGCCATTGACCTGTGCTACTCCAAGAGCCACATAGACACCTTCGTCCTCGTGTCGGGCGACAGCGATTTCTCGCCGCTGGCCGCAAAGCTCAAGGAGAACAACAAGCGCGTCATCGGCTGCGGAGTCAAGAACTCCACCTCCGACCTGCTGATGGAGAGCTGCGACGAGTTCATCCTCTACGACGACCTGATCCGCGCTGCCCAGCGGACCCACGCGCCCAAGCGGCAGCAACGCAAGGACCCCAAGAAGCAGGAGGCCTTCGACCGCGTCCTCGAAATCGTCACATCCCTCGCCCTCGACCACGACGTCGTCTGGGGCTCGATGGTCAAGCAGACGATCAAGCGCGTCTACCCAGGCTTCAACGAGGACTACTACGGCTACAGTTCCTTCACCAAGCTCCTCGAGGACATGAAGAAGGAGGGCCTGGTCGAGCTGGGCGAGGAGCGGCCCGGCAACTACTCGGTCCGCCTCACGGCCGAGGCGTCGTGAGGCCCGACCGCACCTGCTGCACAGGAAAGGAGGCGCAAGCGATGGCCAATGTGAAGAGAAGCACCCACGGGAGGCCGAAGGAGGGCCGCGGGGTCGAGCGACGCCAGTTCCTCGCCCTCGCCGCCGCGGGCGGGGCCGGGCTGCTCGTGCTGCGCAGCGGCACCCTGGGCGCCGAGGCCCCCAGCAACAAGCTCAACGTCGCTATGATCGCCACCGGGGGCCGGGCGGGGGCACACTACGGCGCAGTCTCCGGTGAGAACATCGTGGCTCTGTGCGACGTGAATGAGCAACATCTCGAAAAGGCCGCCAAGCGGTTCCCCAACGCCAAGACCTATGTGGACTGGCGGAAGTGTCTCGACCAGAAGGACATCAACGCGGTGATCTGCTCGACGACGGACCACACCCACGCCTTCGTGTCCAACTGGGCGCTCAACCGCGACATGCACGTCTACTGCGAGAAGCCCCTCGGCAACACCGTCGAGGAGGCCCGGGTGGTCCGCGCCAACTACCTGAAGCGGAAAGACAAAGTGGCCACCCAGTGCGGCACGCAACGACACGCCGCAGACAACTTCAACCGCATCGCCGAGCTGATCCGCGATGGCGCCATCGGCGAGCTGAGCCAGGCCCACGCCTGGGGCAACCGCCAGATACGACGCTCCGGCTACCTGCCCGCCCAGGGCGAGCCGCCCAAGCACCTCCACTACGACCTCTGGCTCGGCCCCTCGCCCTTCCACCCCTACAACCCTGGCTACTTCGGCGGCTGCCTCGCCTGGAACATGTACTGGGACTTCGGCAGCGGCCAGATCGGCGACATGGGCAGCCACACGATGGACCTGGTGTGGAACGCCATTGACCCCGTGCTGCCGACGACCGCCCAGGCCGAATCGTACCCCGCCGGCTCGCAGCAGGCCGGCAACGAGGGGGGCAAGCCGGGCGAGCCGATCCCGCCCCACCCCGACGTCACCCCCGTCGAGCTCCACAGCACCTTCGACATGCCGGCCACCAGTTGGCGGCCCGCCATCAAGGTGAATTGGTGGCAAGGCGGCATGATGCCACGCTCGCCCAGGGGCTGCGTGGAACTCAACAAGATCGGCCACGGCGCCATGTTCAAGGGTAAGAACGGCTTCCTCGTCTGCGACTACGGCTCGCGCATCATCCTGCCCTTTGGCGATGGCGACGACATGACCTACTACAAGCCACGCACGAAGGAGCAGCTCCAGGCCCCCGTCGGCGGCTTCCAGCAAGAGTGGGTCGCCGCCTGCAAGGACCCCAGCAAGAGAAAGACCCACTGCGATTTCGACTACAGCGGCACGATGATCGAGACCATGCTCCTCGGCCTCGTGGCCTACCGCGCCGGCAAGAAGATCAGCTACGACGGCGACAAGGGCGTCGTCACCGACAACGACGAGGCCAACGGCTTCCTGAGGAAGAAGTACCGCGAGGGCTGGACCCTCAACGGTTAGAATAGGAGGTCCGCCACAGAGGCACAGAGGGCACAGAGAAGAGAGAGAACCGGGGCTGAAACCCAAGCTAGGCTCCGCCTTCTTCTTCCTTCTCTGTGTGCTCTGTGTCTCTGTGGCAGATGACTCGGCGCTTCTCAGTAGTCCATCGGCAGGGCGGCGAGCTGGGCGGCGGTGAAGACGGGGCCTTCCTTGCAGACGTAGATGGGGCCGACGTTGCATCGGCCGCACTTGCCGAGGCCGCACTTCATGCGGTTTTCGAGCGTGGTGTAGACCTGTTGGAGCGAGAAGCCCAGGGCCTTCAAAGTGGCGAGGGTGAACTTTATCATGATCGGCGGGCCGCAGAGGACGACGACGGTGTTCTCGACCGGGGGCTTGAGCTGCTCGACGACCGTGGGGACGAAGCCGATACGGCCCCGCCAGTCGGGCGTCTCGCCGCCGGGGTCCACCGTCTGCACGAGCTGGACGTCGGTTCGCGCCTCCCATTCGGCCAGCTCGTGCTTGTAGACCAGGTCGGCCACAGTGCGGGCGCCGTAGACGATCATCACGTCGTCATAGCGCTCCCGCTGGTCGAGACAGGTCCAGATGACGCTGCGGACGGGGGGCAGGGCGATGCCGCCGGCGATGAAGAGCAGCTTCTTCCCCTGCCAGGCGTCCACGGGGAACGTGTTGCCATACGGCCCGCGGAAGCCCACCGTGTCGCCCACCTCGCAGCGCGCGAGCGCCCTGGTCACGCGGCCCGCCTCGCGGAACGTGCACTCGATGTAGCCCGACCGCGTGTGGGGCGAGGCCACGCAGAAGGTGCTCTCGCCCGCCCCGAACACCGAGTATTCGCCGAACTGCCCCGTGCGGAAGCTGAAGCGCTCGGCGTCGGCGGCGTCGGCGAACTCCAGCCGGAGGGTCTTCACCAGCGGCGCCTCGTCGCGGACCGCCGCGATCCGCATCAGCATGGGCTTGTAGATGTTCGGGGAAGCTGCGGGGGCGGACTCGATGGTGTCAACAGTGCTCATCGGTGGTCAACATCTCCGGGGCAAATCGGCCACGATTGGCAGGCGACTCACGGTGGCAATTATAGGGCAACAGGGGCCGGCGGTCAACTGTCGAGCCTTGACATCTCAGGCGCCAGGCTGTACACTGGCTACGGGAGACGGAAAGCTCGCTGACCTGCACGAGGGCGCCGCGATGGGGCGAATCAGGCGGAACGTGAAGGTGGACGGCCGGCAGTGCTGGACGCTGTTCGACAGTGGCGCGCGGAACACGTACGTCGCCTCATCCGTGGCGGGCCTCCTGTCCACCTACAAGGCGGCGCGCCCCATCCGCAGCGCAATCGGCGGGCGTGTCAGGGAAACGGACACCGCCGCCATGCTGGAGGGGGAGCTGGAGGGGCGGCATATCCTGACTCAGGCGCTGGTCGTAGACGAGATCGGGACCGATGAGGACGGCCGGCCCATCGAGATCCTCTTCGGCGCGCTCGCCATGCAGCAGTGGGGCATCCGCCTCATCCCCGAGGAGGAACGCCTCGACATGTCGCACTACCCAGAGGAGTTCATCGAGTACTGACCCTTCGAGACTGTGGCGGGACTGGCCGGATCTGGTCGAGTGTTGAGAATCCGCTCGGGAAGGAGGGGCGATGGCCTTCATGCGCACGAAGGCGAAGGCCCGAAGAGGAAGGCGGGGCCTGCTTGAGGCGGAATGCGCCTTCCTCGAGCGAGTATGGGTCCCAAGGTAGGAGGGTGGTACATAACGGCCAGGGTCACGTGTCGCAAGTGCGGGAAAGCGACGAGGGTTGAGGTGGGAGGCGCCGGCGCACAATTCCTGTTCACCTGCGGAATCTGCGGTGAATCCAGGCTGCTGAGGATGAGGCAGGATGCGGCGGGTGGGGCAACGGCGAAGAAGGGCGAGGCAAGTGCTGGGAAAGCCGGGAGCCGTGAGGAGCAGCGGAAGGAGCCCCCTGAACTCCGTTTGATGGGGGAGGATGCGTCGCACGGCGAACCATCGCCTCAGGCAATCCAGTCCCCCCTTCCTGAGCGGCCTCACCGCAAGCCGGCCTGGACCACCATTGCCATGGGAGCCTGCATGGCAATGGCTCTACTGTTCCTATTCCTAGCAGTGAAGGGCGTTGCTGCCCAGCTCCCAGCGCGGGCGCCCGGTTCACCCGCGTCGGGGGCAAGCTGGGCGAGCCGAGCGTCAGAAGCTCTCTCGCCGCGTGGAGCCACGGCTCTGGCCTTGATCCTCGCGATTCTGTTCGGCTGTGCCGGAGCAACCATCAAGACCGGCGAGCTCATCCCCTCTTCTGTGGGCATGTTCTTGGGCGTGAGCGCCTTCTACGTGTCGTGCGGAACGATGGTGGCATTGTGCAAGATGCTCGGATCGGCTGGACATCCGATGCTTGCTGGCGGGATCGGCGTGGCTCTGCTTCCCTTCGCTCTCGGATGTTGGCTCGTGCGTGGAGCGCTGCGCGGGCACCGCTGACGGCCCTGGTTCCCCGAGACCTAGCGCACAGACGTGCCACGTCCATGCAACGCTTGGGCGTGCCGTGCTATGGGGTCCGCGCGCGGCCCGTGGCCTTGTTGACGAGGATGCGCGGCTTGGAGGCGGGGGAGGCGAAGCGGCCGGAGAGGACGTCGTCCTCGCGGAAGCGGGCGAGGAGGATCTCGGCGTCGGCGTAGCGGTTGCGGTCGTAGATGATCGAGATGGTGCCGTCGGGAGCCTGGAAGCCGTCGGGGTAGGAGATGCCGGCCCGCTCGTCGAGGAGGAGGCCGCCGCGCCAGGTCTGGCCGTCGTCGTCCGAGAGGAAGGCGGTGAGGTGGCAGCGCTGGGGGGTGCGCTCGTCTATCCGGCCGTGCTTGACGAGAAGCAGGCGGCCTGAGGCTAGGCGGCGGATGTGGAAGCGGGCGTTGATGTGGGGGAAGCGGACGCGAGGGGCCGTCCACGTGCGCCCCTGGTCGGATGAATGGCTTTCGGCGATGCCGTCGAGGGTGCGTGCGAGCATCCAGAGGCGGCCGTCGCGCAGTTCCACCAGCATGTGCTCGTCGAAGTCGAAGCGTTGGAAGCGGACGCCGCCGCGCTTGGCCCAGGTCTTCCCCTCGTCGGCCGAGGCGAAGACGTGGGCCATGCGCTCGGGGTCGAGGTCGCGGAAGGCGTCGCGGAAACCGGGCGGCATGGCCTTGGGGTCGCAGGTGGGGCGGTGGCGTTCGGTGGAGGCGTGGATGCGGTCGCGCGCCCAGAGGGAGATGGGCATGAGCCATTCGCCGCTCTTGAGGACGGTGGGCTTGTTGAGGGTGGCGCCGTGCCAGATGCGGCGCGGGGCAGACCAGATGGGGCGGGGCGCATCGGGGTTGTCGCAGGTGATGGCCCAGGCGCCGGCCCGGCCGTCGAAGTAGCCCATCGCCAGGTCGAAGAAGAGCCAGAGGCGGCCTTTGGGGTCGGTCCACAGGTTGCCAACGAGGGTTCGCCGCGGCAGGCCGCTGGGGGCGTTGGAGGGGTCAATGACGAGGCGGGGCTTGGACCAGGTGTCGCCGCCGTCGTCGCTGGTGGCGAGGACGAAGTAGGCGAGCTCGCTGTCGCCGCCGCTCACCCAGGCGGCCCAAAGGCGTCCGCCGGGCGTGCGGTCCATGCCGATGACCATGTTCATGTCGCGGGCCTCGTCGGCATACTGAGGCCCTGGGTCGGCGTTGATGGCTGGGGGCTGGAGAGCCAGGTCGTGTATCTCGGGCAAGGTGGCGGCTCCTGCGGCGGCAGCGGTGGCGAGTGATGCGAGGAGGAGCAGGGCGGTCGAGGGTCCGACGCCCGACAACTGGATCATTCCTGTCCCTCTTGGCTGGGGGCCGAGGCGTCGTTGGGTGGGAGTGGTGAGGCCCAGCAGACGCGGTTCTTGCCCTCGCGCTTGCCGCGGTAGAGGGCCTCGTCGGCGCGCTGGATGAGGGCCTCGGCATCGGCGGCGTCGGCGGGGAAGACGGCTACGCCGAGGGTGATGGTGATGGCGCCGGGCTGCTCGCCCTCGGGGCAGAAGCTCTCGATGTGGCTGCGGATGGTCTCGGCGACGCGTTGGGCGCCGCGCTGGCCCGTGGCTGGGAGGATGATGACGAACTCCTCGCCGCCGTAGCGGGCCACGATGTCGTTCTGCCGCGTGTTGTCGAGCAGGATGCGGGCGATCTGGCGGAGGACGACGTCGCCCTTCGGGTGGCCGTGGGCGTCGTTGTACTGCTTGAAGTTGTCGAGGTCGGACATGATGAGGGCCACTGGCGCTCCGATCTGGGCGGCGTTGGCCAGCTCGGTGTTGAGGGTGGTGACGAAGTGGCGGTGGTTGTAGAGGTTGGTCAGGCCGTCGTGCTCGGCGAGGTGTTCGGCGCGCTTGTAGAGCTGGGCGTTTTCGATGATGAGGCCGGCGTGGCGGGCGGAGTGGGTGAGGAGG
>VGYV01000046.1 GCA_016872855.1 Planctomycetota bacterium | reverse complement strand
CCGCGACATCGGCTCGCCGCCCGACTACCTGTTCGAGCTGGCCGACGCCGTTCGCGCGGAAATGACCGACCCGGCCAGCCGCCGCCTCTTCAAGCTCCGCCGCTGCCAGATGGCACTCCTGAGCGGCCGCAGCGGCACGGGCAAGACCCTCAGCGTCTACGCCCTCTGGCGGCTCCTCTACGAGACGATGGCCGAGGTCACTGGCGTCCCCCTCGAAGAGCTGCCGCCGCGCGTCGTCCGCGTCCGTGCCGCCCAGATCCTCTCCATGTGGTTTGGCGAATCCGAACGGAACATGGACCGCTGCTTCCAGGAAATCCTCCAGCTCGCCGACACCCCCGTCGCGGGCGCGGGCGGCAAGGAGCACGCGGCCCCCGTGCTCGTCATCATCGAGGAGATTGACGGCCTTGGCCGCGCCCGCGGCCAGGAGGCGGTCTACGACCGCGTGATGACCACGCTCCTCCAGCTCCTCGACCCGACCCGCCAGGAGTTGAAGGACCGGCTCATCGTGTTCGTGGCGACGACGAACGTCGAGAGCCTGGTGGACACGGCGCTCCTGCGGCGCATCGGGGCAACCGTCGAACGCTTCGGCAGCCTCGACCGCCGGGCCTTCGCCGCCGTCCTCGCCAAGCACCTGGCCGGCATCCCCATCGTCTCCCACAATGGCACCACGCAGGCCGAGGCGGAGCGCCGCCTGGTGCAGGCCCTCACATCGTGGCTCTTCAGCCCCAACGGCGAGGACCAGGGCCAGGTCGAGCTGTCGTTCGCCAACGCCCCGGCGCCGATGGTTCGGCGCCGCCGCGACTTCCTGACGGGCGGCCTGGTTGACCGCGCGGTGCAGCAGGCGGCCAACGAGGCCAGCCGCGCCGCCCGCCGCGGCCGGGAGCCCATCGCCGGCGATGGGCGCCCCGTCGGCCTCACCGCCGAACTGCTCATGACCTCCTTCGACGAGCAGATACAGAACATCGCCGACCGCCTCGACATCTACAACGCGGCGAGCTACCTCGACCTGCCCGACGGCCAGCGCCTCACCGCCATCCGCCGCGTCGCGCGGCCAGCGGGGCCGCTTCCCGTCTCCCTGATGCGCACCCCCGCCGGCGGCAGGCCGCACCAGACCTCCGCCGCCGGGTGATGGGGAACCACGATGAGCCACAAGACGAGAGAGCACGAAGATGGCGCTCGCTCCTCGCAACCCGCCGAGGACACGCCCGTGCCACGCGAAACGCGAAACTCGCAACTCGAAACGGATATCCCCCCGCCCGTGGCCGCCGTGCTGTGCCGCCACGGCGTCGCGGCCAGCCGCGTGGACCCCCACACCGTCTCCTTCGCCGCCGTGCCCGTCTCCGACCAGTTCAGCAAGCCGCGGACGAACCTCCTCGTCCAGCGCCCCGCGCCCAACGGCGGCAGCGCCATCTACGTGGACAGCGACCTGGCCTACACGGGCGCCGATGCGGCAATGCTCCGCCTCCTCACCGGCCCCTCGCACCGCGACTGGCGGCGCCTCCGCATCCCGCCAGTCCCCGGCACCCTGGCCGAGGTCCTCTGTGTCGTGCTCGAGCTCTTCGGCTCGCCCCTCGCCGGCGACCTCCGCGCCGCCGCGAGCAACGTAGCGGCAAGCGTCCCGCTTGCTGACCGCAACCGGGACGGTTGCGGCTACACGGAATCAGAGCGCCCGCGCGCCGCGGACCTTCAGATCGGGCCGGTCCTCGCCGCCGTGGGCGAGCGGATTCCGCCGGAACTGGCCGCCGAGAGCTATCGCACGTGCTTGCGGAAGGAGCTGGCCCTCCGCGTCGCCACCGTCGTCACCCGGCCCACTCACCCGCATGCCGCAGTCCTGTGGGCGGCCGCGGGCGCGGGGCGCGACCACCTGATGCTGGCCGCGGCTCACCTGCTGCTCGAAGCCAGGCGCACGGCCCGCGTCATCCGCGTCTCGGGCGGCCTCATCGCCGCAGGCTGCATCTTCCAGGCCGAGGTGGACAGCGCCTTCCTCCGCGTCCTCACCGAGGCGGCGGGGCTTGGTGACTGCGTGCTGCTCGTGCAGGACCTCGACGTGTGCCTCACCGGCTCGCCCGCCAGCCTGTCGGTCCTGTGCGGCGCCCTAGATAAGGGGCTGCGGCTCCTTGCCACGGCGCGGAGCGACGCCGCCCTGGGCCGCCTCCAGCGCGACGAGCCGCTCGCCCGCCGCCTCCTCGCCGTCGAGGTCCCCTCCCTCGACCGCGCCGAGACGGGCGAGGCGCTGTCCCAGTTCGCCGCTGCCAGCGGCCTGACGGCCGACGCCACGGTGCTCCAGGCCACGCTGAACCTGGCTGCCAAGCGCGGCGGCGCCGAGCCCGCCGCCTCCCTCGGCCTCCTCGGCTCCGCCATCGCCGACGCCGCCTGGCGCGGCGGCCGCGAACTGCATCCCGACGACATCTTCGCCGCACCGCGCGGCGAGTGGCCAGACGCCCCGCCCGACACAGGAAAGGAGTGACCCCGATGATGGAACGCACGCGTCCCCCTCGCGAAGGCGGCTCAGGTAGCCCGAGCATCCTGGGCAGCCCCTTCGGCCCGCGAGCCGATCAGGGCGGGCCGGTCAACGTCAGCCACTTCCCCTACACCGAATCGCTCCCCGTCGGCGGCATGAGCGTCGCCCAGATCCGCTCCCGCTTCCGCGACCGCTTCGACATTGACCCCACGAGCCAGGCGGTCCTCGACGGCGACGAGGTGGGCGACGACACGGTCGTCCGCGCCGGCCAGTCCCTCGCCTTCATCCGCCGCGCCGGCGAAAAAGGCTGAGAGCGCCTTCCCCCCTCTCCCTCGGGGAGAGGGCCGGGGTGAGGGTGCTTCAGTGACCGAGGGCGCAGGAGAAGAAGGCACCCTCACCCGCCCGCCTCTGGCGGGCGACCTCTCCCCAAGGGAGAGGTGGGCGACCGTGCCACGCGGCTGATCCAGTTGGAAGGAGGCACCGAATGGGGGTCGAGAGCGTTCTGGAGGCCCTGGCCCTGCGCCGGGCCGCGGCCCGCGCGGGGCCGGAGTGCGCCGTCACCATCGAAGGCTCGGCCATCCGCGCCACCTCGCCCGAGGGCCAGGCCGCCGAGATGAGCCTCAAGCGCTTCGGCGAACTCCTCGCCCCGCCGCTCATGACCACCTGCGGCGCCATCCTGCCCGACGGCGTGAAGCTCATCGAATCCCGCGGGCCGGTCACGGTGTGGGTCCACGAGACCCCACCCCGCATCCACAGCCTCAAGTGGATCGCCGGCGACTCGGCCACGCCGTTCGGCAGCGGCACCAAGTACCGCACGGTGCGGGTCGCGCTGCCCTACGTGGTGGTGCTGGCCGTGTTCGAGCCGCGCGAGCACGGCCTCCAGCAGCTCTCGGCGCGCAACGAGTGCTTCTTCCGCGTCGCGCCCCTGGCCAGCGCCGACGACGAGTTGCTCTACCCCGCGCTCCTCAACTGCTCCAAGTTCACGCCCCCCGAGGGTAAGCCGCTCTCGTGGATTTGCACGGCGCAGATGAACCGCGCGCCCTTCGCCAACGAGCCTGACACGCCACGACGCCTCCGCCTAGGCTTCCAGGAGCTGATGCGCTGCCTGTTCGAGACCGGCTTCAACTTCTCCAGCGAACACCACGAGGGCGCGAGCTGGTTCACCGAATCGGCCCGCGTGGACCGCCGCATCGCCACCATTGAGGCCTGGGAGAGGGCGACGGCGGAGGCCCCCACGTTCGTCCTCGACGTGCCCTGGCTCCGGACCGGCCTGAGCCTGCGGGCGGTCCTCGAGCGCATCTTCGGCAACGCCCGCGCCCGCCGGCCCGCGCTCGCCACCGCGCGCGATGTCGCCCGCCTCGTCTTCAACCACGCGGGAGAATGAAGGTGGCCCGATGAGCACGCCAGGCACGTCCCTCCTCACCCCCATCTACCACAAGACCTCGGCCGACATGCCCTGGCCCGAGGACCCCGTGTTCTTCCTCCTCACCGCCAGCGGCTTGTTCCTGTGCCGCAACCACCCGCTGTTCCGCAGTTGCGTGCCCGCGCGGCGCTGGCCGGGCGAGCTGGCGCCCCAGCAGGAGGGCCTCACGCCACAGTTCCCCAAGGTGCCCCAGCCCGTCGTCGAGGCCGCCGTGGGCTTCTTCGCGCGCGTCGCCGAACTCCACCAGGCCGAGGCCGCGGCACTGCTCACGTGGGACAAGGCCTCGGGCGCCGTCCGCCTCCTCGTCCCCCAGCAGCACTGCACGGTCGAGGAGACCTCGAGCGGCCGCCGCTACCCCCTCGGCGTCCGCTACGACCTGCCCGCCCGCCTGCCCGACGGCGCCCTCCTCCTCGGCGACATCCACAGCCACCCCGACATGTCCGCCTTCGCCTCGCACACGGACTGCGCGGACGAGGACTATCGGGCCGGCCTCCACATCGTCGTCGGCCGCCTCGACCGCGAGCCGCCCCAGTTCCACGCCGAGGCCGCGGTGGACGGCATTCGCTTCCGCCTCGACCCCGCCCAGGTGCTCGGCGGCTACGCCCGCCGACGCCACGCCATCCCCCAGAGCTGGCTCGACCGCGTCACCATCAAGCTCCTCCCCCCCATCAAGTGGCCCCCGCTCGCCCCCGCGAAGCCTGCGAACAGCTATGAGAGGGGCTACAAGCGATGAGCCAACCTGCCCTGCCCCGCGACTTGCCCCTCGTCCCCAACGTGCCCGACGGCACGAGCTTGAAGCTCATCGGCCTCGGCGGCGTCGGCGGCATCGTCGCTCGCTACCTTGCCATGTTCCTGGCCTCCCTCGACCGCGACATCCGCCTCGTGCTCATTGACGGCGATGCCTTCGAGCCGTCGAACGCCACGCGGATGTTCTTCTCCGCCGCGGGGAACAAGGCCCAAGTGGTCCGCGACGAGCTGGCCCCCCGCTTCGCCGACTCGCAGCTCGCCATCGTTGCCATCCCCTCCTACGCGGAGGCAGGGAACCTCGACACGCTTCTTCACGACGGCGACACCGTGATCCTCGCCGTGGACAACCACGCCAGCCGCAAGCTCGTGGCCGACTACTGCGCCACGCGCCTCCACAACGTCTGCCTCATCTCCGGCGGCAACGACGGCGTGGGCAAGGACGCCTCGGGCCGCACCCTGCGCGGCACCTACGGCAACTGCCAGATTCACCTGCGCCGCGACGGCGAGGACGTTTCTCCCTCCCTCACCCGCTACCACCCCGAAATCCAGAGCCCTGCCGACCACCTGCCGAGCGAGCAGAGCTGCACGGAACTCGTCGCCTCGGTGCCCCAGCTCCTCTTCGCCAACCTCATGGCCGCGTCGGCCATCCTCAACGCCTTTTGGCTCCACGCCTGCGGCGCGCTCCACTACGGCGAGCTGGCCTTCGACATCGCCGACGCCCTCATGCGTCCCGTCTTCCCCCTCCCACCCGCGCCCCTCGACACGTAGCTCACGCCGCGGACCTCGGCAAGCTGCCTGCGTGTGCCTCTGGCTCATCGCTCACCTTCTACTGGTTGGACTCCTTGACCTCCCCGCGGGCTTGGCGTACACTGGCGGGTACCTGCCAGAGAAGGAGACTCCCGTGTGCGCGCTCGTCCTGGTTGCTGCCCTCGCCCTCTCGGCCGCTGCGCCGCCCAACCCCTGCACCAACGGCTCGTTCGAGGAGCTGGCCCCCAACGGCTTCCCCCTCGACTGGGAGCCCGTTGGCCAGACCGTCGAGGTCGTCTCCGACGCCCACAGCGGCCAGCGCGCTCTGCGCCTCGTTCGGGGAGAAGACCGCCTGAAGGCGGAACTACGAACGGAAGACCGCCTGAAGGCGGGACTCCAAACGGCGGAGACCGGGCTCAACCGCGCCTGGAAGGCCAAGAGCGGCGAGCGCGGCGCGATGATTGGGCAACTCAAGGGCGGCATCGAGTTCTGGTACAAAGCCCTCTCCGCCGCTGAGGGCACGAAGCTCACAGTCCAGGCCATCCCGATGAACGCCGTCCCCATCGAGGGCACCGATTCGCCCCGCGCCACATTCACCGTCCCGAAGGAACACGTCGGCGACGGCCAGTGGCACCAGGGCCGCCTCAAGTACGACTTCACCGGCGACCCGAAGGCCAGATGGGTCCACTTCGGCGCCCGCATCCTCGGCACGGCGGGCGAGTTTCTGCTCGACGACTTCGCCTACGTCGAGCGCGTCGGCCCCCTCCTCCGCATCAGCCGCCTGCGCCTCGACGAGGACCCCAAGCGTCCTGGCGAGCGCTGCACCATCTCCGCCCTGATCGAAAACGTCGGCGACGCCCCCGCCCCCGACACCCGCGCCACCCTCACTGCCCCGCCCGGCCTCCGCGCCAGCCCCGCCGAACTCCGCCTCGGCGGGCTCGCCCCCTCCGGGAAGGCCAATGCCAGTTGGACCGTGGATGGGAGGCGAGAGGGACGTGGACGCATCACGCTTGCCGCGACCGGCGGTTCCACCGAGGCGGTTGAGTCCATCCCGTTCGCCCCGGAGTGTGTGATTGAGAGCTGGGGCCCCGTGACCCCCGTAGTCCTGCCGGGGGAACCGGTGACCCTCGAGTGTCTCGTCCGAAATGCTGGCAATGCTGTCCTGCGGGTGACTCACGCCGAGTTCGGGCTTTTCAACAAGAGCAAGGTGCTGAGGCCGAGGTCCCTTCTGCCTGGCGAGGCCTGGGTGGCGAGCGCAACGTATGCGCCCACGGCTAAGGACTGGCTCTCCGAAGGGGGCCGGCAAGTCTGTGGCCATGTGTACATCCGTGCTGACGGCTACCCCTGGATGTCAGGCTGCTCAGTAATGCGCGCAGCCCCCATAGGGGTGCCTCCGCCCTCTGGCCGGCTTCGGGCCTTCGCCTCGGATCAGTATGCCCTCCTGGAGAACGAGCATCTCCGGCTCGTCTTCCGGCGCGACCCCTTCGAATTCGCCATCGGTGAACTTTCGGCCAGAGGAGCTGGCGGCTGGCGCACGATCGCCTGGGTGGAGCACCGCCGCAATCTCTCACGGGGTCATGAGCGGCTGGCGGTCCCGCCCAGAGCCGAAACGGCGGACGAGGCACGTCTATTCTTCTCGGAATCGGCCCAGTGGATCGCAGACATCTTTGCGGAGCCGGCCAAACAGACAATGGCAACCATCAGAGTCAACTCCTCTTTCAAGCTCACAACAGGCTCGAGGGCGATATCGGTGGAGCATGAGATAGCCAGCGAAGGCGCGGATGGCCTCTGGTTACCCTGCGAAGAGGTGACACTGTACGTTCTGGAGCGTGACGAAGCCATCTTCCCGGGCCTCGAGTGGCTTGTGGGGAACGAAGGGTCGTCGAGCTCCCTCGACATCGCCAGGACCCACCCCGATCGCATCCGGCAGCTCGTTCACCCCAACAAGGTCACAGTGCCTGCTGTTGGCCTCCACGGTCGCTCGGGAACCGTTGGGTTGCTCTGGGATCCGAAGAGGAAGCGGGATGGCGGGTTCGACATCCAGTCGTGCCTCTTTGCCTCACCAGACCGGTTCCGCAACCATCGGTCCCACCTTGCCGGGCTGGTGTTCCCAACGAACCCGGAGTTCTTCCGGGAAAACATCTCCTTCTCCTGGAAGCCGTCTGCCCTCAAGCGCAAGGAGCCGATACAACTGCGCAGCTTGATCTTCGCAGATTGCGAGGCGAAGGATGCGCTTGCGGCGGTGGATGAGTGGATTCGCATCTATGGCCTGCCTGAGCCCCAGCCGCTGCCGCAGAGGCATGATCCGGCGGATCGGTCGGATCAGTCGGATCGGGCGGATCAAGGCTATGAGCACGAGATTCAGTTCTCGATGCAGGCATACCTGAAATCGCTCTGGGTGCCCGAGACCAAAGAATGGTGGACGAGCAAGGGCGGCGGGCCAATCATGTCGAAGAAGGGCCGGCCGCACAGTTTCGTGGCCGATCTGTTGCTCGGCTCCCTTGTCAGCCCCGATGAGGCCGTGCGGAAGGCTTGCCGGGAGCGTGCGGAGTTCATCTCGGAGTTGATCAACTCCGAGATGAGGCTCGACGTGATGCGGTTCCCGGGGCGCTTCGACCTGGCCATCGCCAATCCCGCCCACGCCGCGGGCCTCCTCGCCACGATGGGCGCCGACGGCGCCTGGCGCTTCGATGCCGACCAGGAGGGCAAAGGCCCCTTCGTGGGCATGGACTACCACGACCTCGGCCCCGACAACGCGGTCGAGGTCGGCACGTGCGCGAACAAGGCGTTCCAGGTGCTCCGCTACGCCCGCATCGCGGGCGACGCCGCGGCCTACGAGCGGATGCAGAAGACGCTCCGCCTGATGGAGACCTTCCGCGTGCCCCGCGCGGCCCAGGTGTGGGAGGTGCCCGTCCACACGCCCGACCTTCTGGCCGCCGCCGATGCGGTGGACGCCTATCTCGAGGCCTATCGCTTCAGCGGCGACGAGCGCTGGCTCCGCGACGCCGTGACCTGGGCGCGGCGCGGCATCCCCTTCATCTACCTGTGGAACCCGCCCGACAAGCCGTGGCTCCTGGGCGCAAGCATCCCCGTCTACGGCGCGAGCTGGTTCACCTGCTCCTGGTTCGGCCGGCCGGTGCAGTGGAACGGCCTTCGCTACGCGACCGCGATTCTCAATCTGGCGCCGCACGACCAGAGCAAGGACTGGCGTCGCCTCGCCCAGTTGATCATCCACAGCGCCATCCTCCAGCAGGACCCTGACGGCGAAAACGTGGCCCTCTGGCCCGACAACATCAGCGCGATTGACGGGAAGAAGTGCCCCTGGGTCTTCGCCCCCCGCCAGATCATCCAGAACATTCTCCTCCTGAATGGCCGCGACGAGGAGCCGCAGACGACGATTCTCAGCCGCAAGCCGTTCCTTGCCGCCGAACGCCGCATTCACATTTCAGCGACGGCGAAGATCAGCGATGCCGCGTGGGACGGCGATCTCCTCACCTTCAAGGCCGCATATCCGCCGGGTGAAGAGGGCACCGTGCTCATCTCCAACGTTGCGCGACCCACCGCGGTCCTCCTGGACCGCAAGCCACTGGCCGAGCGCGGCGAGGTCGAGAGGGGCGCTGAACCCGGCTGGCGCTACGATGAGGTCCTCGCCTACCTCTCCATTCGCGTGGGCCCGCCGGCCGCGGTGGAAAGCTACGGCCTGAAGGCCGCACTCCAAACGCGGGCGGTGCGCGTCGAGGGCGCGCGGCATCGGAGCGTGGAGAGGCTGCCCACGCTGGCGGAGCGGCTGGACTTCTCGTTCGACCGCTCGGCCGAGGGCTGGATGGCGGCGCACGACATCAGCGACCTCGCGGTCCGCAACGGCGCGCTCTGCGGCAAGGCCACGGGCAACGACCCCTATCTCGTCCGCAGCCTCGTCCGCGTCAAGGGCGACGATTGCCCCGTCCTCCTCATCCGCATGCGGGCAACGGCGGGGCGAAACGGCCAGCTCTTCTGGACCACCGAGGCATCGCCCGACTTCGACGAAGCCAAGTCGCTCCGCTTCCCCCTCACCGCCGACGGACGACTCCACGACTATCGCCTCGATCTCGCCAGGAATCCACACTGGGCGGGGGAAACGATCACCGCGCTGCGCCTCGACCCGGGCGACGCGCCCGGCGAGTTCGCGGTGGACTTCATCCGTAGGCAACGTCCCAAGTTCTTGAGTTCCTGCCCTGAGCAGCGGCGGCCCGGCATGCGGGGGCTTTGCCCCCGAACCCCCAGGATTTACCGCCTTGAGGCCACCGGCAGCCCTGGGGAGTCGCCGTCAGCCGGCTTCCTGCACGCGTGCCGGTGGCCGAAAGCGATAAATCCCAGGGGGTCTGGGGGACTGGTCCCCCAGGCTCGGGTTCACGCTGCCGCCACTGCGAGCCCGCGACTGCCAGGGGAGTTGAACTCAAGAACTTGGGACGTTCCCCATCCGTAGCGGCACAAACTGAGTTGGGGGTGTTACTGGGCGGCGGGCGGGTTGCCCCAATCCTCGAGGGGCAGGCCATCCACGTGCCGGAAGTCAGGGTCCGTCGTGGCGACGATCAGGTCGTGCGCGCGAGCGGTGGCCGCGAGCCAGATGTCGTTGGTCTCAATGGGCTTCCCCTTCCGGCGGAGTGCCACATGAACGCGAGCGAACTCCTCGGCGATCTCAGACGTGATGGGCAGCACCTCGGTGGCCGTGGCGACCGCCTGGCGATAGAGGAGAAGCAACTCCCGCCGGCGCTTCTCACTCGCCACGAGTTCGGCACCACCAAGAAGCTCCGCCTGTGACACAACGGACATGAAGAGAGAGGCGTCTTCCGGAAGCTGGCGAATGCGGGCAACGATCCTGGGGTGCTCTTCCTGGAGGAAACTCCAGTGGTTCGTGTCGAGCAGATACCTCACTGCCCGTGCTCCCGCCAGAGGCCGGCATCCACTCGGCGAATCTCCGCCGCGCCCTTCCGAATCAGCTCTGCCTCGTCATGGCTCAGCGTGCCGGCCAACCCCAGGACGGCGCGGGGCGAGCCCCTGCGCACGCGTGGCGCCGGCCTGAGCGCCACTTCCACGCGGCTGCCTTGCGGGAAAGGGAGCGGCTCGTCCATCTCAATCGTGTTTCCCTTCACCGTGCCTCTGTAGCTCATCTTGCGGACCCTCGCTAACGAGCCTTGTCGCGTCGCGGCTCTTTCCTTGTCTCTCAAGCATTCTACGCCACCGGCGTCCTGTCGTCAACTTGCCTCTGGCGCTTGACGCCATGCATGCCGCGGCATAGATTGGGGGAGGCGTTGAGAGATGAAGACAAACAAGAGAACGGAGCCATCCGTGATGAGCAGGATCCGCCGCAGACCGTCCACTTTGGCCCCCCAACCCCCAACACCTGACACCCAACACCGTTCTGGGCTCGAGGTGTTCCTTCAGCGCGCCGTCGAGCTTGGGGCGAAGGAGGCGAAGCTGGTGCCCACGAGCCAGGTCTTCACCGCCGACTGGGTGCGGCTGAAGTGCCAGTACGGGTGCGGGGCCTACGCGAGCAGCCGCAACTGCCCGCCCTACTCGCCCACGCCCGAGCGCACGCGGAGAATCCTCGACGAGTTCAAGACCGCCATCCTCGTCCACGGGGATAAGACGGCCGACATCCGCAAGATCGTCGTGGCCATGGAGCGCGAGGTGTTCCTGGCCGGCTACTACAGGGCGTTTGCCTACGCCTGCGGCCCATGCCACCTGTGCAAGGAGTGCAACCTCGGGGGCGCCTGCCGCCACGAGGACGACGCGCGGCCGGCGATGGAGGCCTGCGGGATTGACGTCTTCGCCACCGCCCGCGCCGCCGGCTTCCCCATCGAGGTCGTGGCCTCGCGCGACGGCGAGCAGAACTACTACGGGCTGGTGCTGGTGGAGTGAACGCGGCGATGCAGGGGAGGGGAGTTGGGGGAGTGCGTCCGGTGCGGGCCAAAGCTCGTACAAAGCTGGCTGAAAGCGATTTGAGAGCTTTTTTCTTCCGGTGGCCTGGCTTGCCATATCCTCTTGGCGGACAACAGGTTAGGCGCAGTTGGCGGCAGCGGCGTTCAGTAAGTGAAAGCTGTTCATGGCCGCTCCCCATCATAGGGTGGAGGGAGAGGGTGAGTTGAGTCGCCAGTGAACAGTGGGCAGGAGGCGGAAAATGCGGAAGTGTCGGGTGCGAAAGGAGTTGGGGCGAAAGGGGCGCCCCGAATGGCGTGGAGATGGGGTGCGCGCCGCCGGGAGCCGAAGGGGAAGACCGCCTAAAGGCAGAACGCTCAACAGGTTACGTGCTCGCTTGGGGCCGGCAGGCAGGCGGGACGCCTGCCCCACCCCCCCCGTCCCAGGGTGCGCGCGTGGCGCAGTGTTGAGCAACATTGAGCAACATTGGGCAACACTGAGCCGGAAGGCCGAGAATCGCCAAACGGCAGTTGAGCGACTCTGAGCAACACTGAGCAACATTGGCGACGAGCATGGGAAGACGCAGGCGGAGGTGGTTACTGGAACTGGGGGCCATGCTCCCGGCAGCATGGCAACTTGACTTCGCCCGCCATTCCGTGAAGAATGGGCGGGGGGGACGGGAGTACGGGATGGAAGCGTTCACGCCGCGGGCCACGGGGCTGTCGCCGGGCGACCCGTGGGTGAAGAAGTGGGTGGTGGCCGCGCGGCTGCCGTTCCTGACGGCGTCGGTGATGCCGGTGCTGGCGACGGCGGCGGCGGTGTGGCGTGCGGACGGGGCCGTGCCGCTGGGCCTGGCGGGGCTGACGCTGCTGGGCATCGCGCTCATCCACGCGGGGGCCAACCTGGCGAACGACTTCTTCGACCACTGGAGCGGGGCCGATGCGGCGAACCGCTACTCGACGCCGTTCTCAGGCGGGAGCCGGGTGATTCAGGAGGGGGTCGTGAGCCCGCGGGCCATCGTGACGGCGGCCGCGCTGTGCACGGCGGCCGGGGCGGCGTGTGGGGTGGCGCTGTGGCTCGGTCGGCCCGGCCCCGTGCTGCCTGCGGTGGGGGCGGCGGGGATCGCGCTGAGCTGGTTCTACACGGCGCCGCCGCTGCGGCTGGCGCATCGGGGCGTGGGCGAGCTGGCGACGATGCTGTGCTTCGGGCCGCTGCCGGCGCTGGGGACCGAGTGGGTGCTGCGGGGCCAGCTCTCGGCGGCGGTGAGCTGGGCGGGTGTGCCAGCCGGGCTGCTGGTGGCGGCCATTCTGCTGATCAACGAGTTCCCGGACGTGGGGGCGGACGGGTCGGCTGGGAAGCGGACGCTGGTGGTCCGCCTCGGCCCGCGCCGCGCGGTGGCGGCCTACGGGCTCCTGCTGCTCGCGACCTATGCGTCGGTGGGGGTCGGGGTGGCGCTGGGCTGGATGCCGCCGCTGGCGGGGCTGGTGGCGTGTGTCGCGCCGCTGTCGTGGCGCATCCTGAGGGTGCTGCGCGCGAACTACGCGGACGTAGGCGGCCTCGTGCCCGGCATGGCGGCCACGATTCTCCAGCAGGTGCTGTTCCTCCTCCTCCTCGCCGCCGCATATCTCGGGGACCTCGCACTGCGGGGCTAGCGGCTGTGGCAGAGTCGCTCACCTTCCGTCGTCGGTACGGCCGCATGGTGTTGGGCGCGGCTGGTGCGGCGGCGCTGTGCCCGGTGCTGCTGTGGCACGCGACGGTGCTGCCGCTGGGCGAGCGGCAGGGCGAGGCGGTGCTGGCCTGCTGGTTCATTGTAGTCGGGGTCCCGGTGTTTGCCGCCATCGGCCTGCTGCGGGCAGCGCGGGAGCGGCTGATTCTCGGCGAGGACTCGCTGACGATTCAGGGGCTGCTAAGGAAGCGCATCATCCGCTGGGAGAGCGTGACCGCGGTGCTCGCGCCGCGGGGCCTGTATGCGGACGTGCCGCTTGTCCTGCGCTTGCGGCCGCGGCAGGGGGGGCTCCTCTCGCCCCTGATCGGCCGGCGGGTGTGCCTGGCGGGGCACTGGCGCGACCACGAGCGGCTGGTGCGCGAGGTGGCCGCCCGCGCGGGCCACGCCGCCGTGAACCGGCGGCTGCGCGCCTGGCTCGATGCCCCCGGCCGCGTGCCCTGGCCGCAGCGCATCCCGCTTCTGCTGAGCCTAGCGGGGAGCGCGGCCGTGGCGGCGCTCGCGCTGGCCGATGCGTTGGCCGAGGGGGTGCTGGGCCTGGTGCCGGGCGGCCTCGTGGTGGCGACGGCGGCGCCGTGCGCCCTGACGGCCGGCCCGATCGGGCGCGAGTGGCGCCTGAAGTTGGCCTTTGTCGTGGCCTACGCGGTTCTGGCCGTGGTGCTGGCGCTAAGCGCGGCGCCCGCGGTCCTCAGCGGCAGGAGCGACTGGCTGCTGCTCCCCGTGGCGGCGTGCCTGGGATGGGCGGCGGCGACGCTCGTCCTCTGCCTCCCCTGGCGTCCCCGGCCCGCGACGGCGATCGCCCTCTATGCAGCCGCACTGGCCGCGACGCTCGGCTTCGCGTGGCACTGCGGCGTGCGGGAGCGCGTGCCGGCCCACGCCCTGGGGCCGCTCCGCCTGGCGGATAAGACGCTGTGCTGGTCCCCCGACGGGCAGCGGCTGGGCCTCCACGTGGGGGAGGCAGGCACGGGGGACGACGCCTTCGCCGTCGTCGAGCGGCCGGGGCTCCGCACGTGGCTTCTCCCCGTCGCCGACCTGGCGCAGCGGCTGGTCCTGCCCGACCCGCGGCAGGCGCTGTACGCCACCTGCCAGCTCCGCCGCCCCACGGACGACGCTTTGGTGGCGGCCCGGACCCTGTGGGTGTGGGACGCGGAGTCGGGCGCGGCGCGCCGCATACCCGTTCCGCCGCACGTGCGCCTGGCGGAGGACGGACTCGTTTCGCCCGACGGCCAGCGCGTGGCGCTGCTGGCGCAGGACGAGGCTGGCCAGCGCTGGCGGCTCCACGTCGTGAGCCTGGCGGACCTCACGGCGGCGTGCCCGGCGCCGTCGCTCGACCTTTCGGGCTTCAGCAAGGTGCGCTGGACCTGCGATGGCGGGCTCGTGCTCACCGAGCAGCACGAGGGCAGGGGGGCACAGCCCGAGCGCCTCGCCCTCTGGACGCTCCCGCCCGACGCGGGGGCGCCCGAACGCTTCTACGAGACGACCGGGCTCGACCTGTGGGAGCGGCACTCGCCCGGCGGGCGTTGGGCGCTCATCGCGCACCTGCGTGGCGGCAGCCGCGGCGCGTGGTACGACCTGGTGGACCTGCGGACGCGTCGGCGCCGCCCCATCGCCTTCCCCAGCACGCCCCAGCCCCACCACATCGTCTGGTCCCCGGACGGCAAGGCCCTGGGCTACGCGGCCCCCGCGGCCGCCGGCCACGCCGTCGTGCGGCTCGACCCGTTGACGGGGGAGCTGCGCCGAGTGCCCCTGACGCTGCGCGGGGAAATGCTCGCGGTGGCCCTGTCGAGCGAGGGGCGGTTCGCCGCGTGCGTCGTCAAGGGCGAGCGGGCGGCCCGCGTGCAGGTGGCCGACCTTGCGACGGGCCGCCTCCTCACCCTGCGCCGCCCCATGCTCTTCCCCGCGCCCATCGAGCCGGCCTGGTCGCCCGCGGGCCACACCCTTGCCGTTGCCGCCTACGACAACCCTCTCCCGCCCACCCCCACCGTCACCATTCGCCTGCTCGACTTCCGGGCAGCGTGGTGAGCGCAGAAAAAAGACACCCGCTGTCTTTTTTTGCCGCGAGGCCACAAGTCCTTTTCGATCAGGCGCTTATGATTTGCCGCCTGAAAAAGACAGCGGGTGTCTTTTTTACAATAGCGGTCACGCCGGTGATCGCTTGAGTCGGATGAGCCCTCCCCTTTTCACTTGCCCTTGCTGTCGCGGGGGAGCTGACTCCGCAGGACCGCGTAGTTGACCATGAACCACGGCGGACCCTGCTGGGCAGCCGAGTCCTCGGTGCACTCGATGGTGAGCAGGTTACCGCGTTGGAGCGCTTCGAGCGGCAACGCGAACTTGCGGATGGACCATCCATATCGTGCGAAGCCGCTCGGGGCCTCGAAGACGACCGTGTCGTTGACCTTGATGCGGATGCGGCAGGGGGCCTCGGCGTCGTCGTCCTGCGCGCAAAGGTGCAGCTCATAGGGGCCAGATGGTGGGAAGGGGTCGCACTCGAAGCGCGTGGTGACGCGGGGATTCGGGGTCTGCCGGCCACGGATGAGGCTGGCGAAGCGCCGGGGGCACTTGTTGTCGTAGACGAGGAGCGTGCCGCCGAGGAAGTCCGTGGGCAGCTTCAGGATGTCGCCCTTCGCGGCGCCCACGCCGACCTCCTTCGCCGCCAGCTCGCGGGTCTCCTCGATGTCCTTCTTGTACTTCGCGAAGAAGTCGGGCGGCTTCCTCGCGCCGGCCAGCGCCGCCCGGGCGAAGCCGACGCCGCGCTCGAGCGCGCCGGGGAAGTTCTCGAGGGAGAAGGCGTTGTAGGCCTTCCCTCTGGCGACGGCTTCTTCGGCGATCTTCAGCCGCCGCTCGATCTCCGGAATCTCCGTCGGGGCCTCGGGCGTCACCTCGCCGTACTTGTACTTGTCGAGGTAGGCGAGTGCCTTATTGGCGGGGTCGAGGATGTCGAACATCTCCTTGCCATAGAGCATCGCGACGCCGCGGCGGATGGAGGCCGCCGCGTCGTAGCCCCGGACGTTCCACAGGCAGTCGGCGAGCGTCGTCGTCTGCGGCGCTTCCATGCCCATGTGGGCATTCTTCAAGAAGCCCTCGATGTCGTTCTCGAAGAAGCCATCGTAGTGCCATGTCCGCCACTGCGGCGTCTCGTCGGTGATGTACGACAGCAGGTTGTGCGGGCCGGTGCCGTTCTGGAAGAGGAAGGGCTTGTGCTTGGTCAGGCCCGTGAACCACGCCACCTGCTCCTTGTTCTTCTGATACCCCTTCACGCGGGGACCCGTCCAGATCACCTCCACTCCGGGGTCGAGATGGTCGCCCAGCGATTTCAGATACGGCTCGCGCGGCTCGGGATAGGAAGCTCGGCTATCCGGCCCCCAGTAGAAGGGCGGGCAGAAGACGAGGTGGAAGCCGGGGTGCTTCTCCCGCACCGCCCGGAAGAGGCGCGTGACGTACTTCGCGTCCAGGTTCGCCCCCGCCTCAAACGTGTCGAGGTCGGCCTTGGGCAGCGGGAAGCGGCTGTCGTCGAAGGGGAAGTAGATGTGGCCGCCGTGCTTTGCGACTTCGGAGCAGACGGCCGCGTGAAGGTCAAGCGTGCGGTCGCTGGAGAGCGGAATCTTGGGGTACATGGTCCACTGGCGGATGCCGAAGTAGTGCTTGAGCCCGAACGCCGTGAACGCGGCGCACACGCCTTTGCAGATTTCGCTCTGGAGGGGCGTCCACGGCTGGTGGGCCGTTGCGTCGGTGATCTGCACGCCCGACTGCGAGACGACGGTGTTCATCTTGCAGAAGAGCATGAACTCGAGCGCGTCCTTCCAGTAGCCCTGAAGGAAGCCGCGCCGCGCCGTGTCGGGCCAGTCCACGATGTCACAGACGCGGACCCTCGGGGCCGCCTCCCTGTCCACAAGCTGGATGAGCGAGACGATTCCCCACAGCACCCCCTGCGGGTCGCGCCCATTGATGACCGCGCCACCCCTGGTCACCCTGAGGGCATAGCCTTCGGGCTTCTCCGGGGCCTTGGGCTCTACCGCCGCGTTGACCCGGATGAGGAAGGGCGCGGGGTCGGCGAACGCGATGCCGAAGCGCGTGAACTTGGTTCTCAGCAGCCGAATGCGCGGGTCGTCGGGCTTGAGGCCGCCGCCGAGGTCCAGGGCCACCTTTGCGAGTGGCACGAACTCCTCCGTGTACGTCGCCTGCTGGGGCGTTGGGAAGGCCCTCGCGCTGGTGTGGTAGGGCAGCTTGAGGTAATCCAGCTCCGGCTCATTGAGGAATTGCAGCGCGTACTTGGCCTCGTTCACAGGGTTGAGGCGATAGCGGGCCGTGGTGTTCAGGTCGCGGGCGACGAGGTCCTTGCAGTGTTGAATCGCGGCGTTGCGGTCGCCCTTGAGAAGGGCGGCGCTGGCCAGGCCCGTCAGGGCGTCGCCCTGCTCGAAGGGCGAGAGCTTGGGCAGCCCGAGCGCGGCGTTGAACTCGGCGATGGCCTTGTCCGCCTCGCCCGCCTCCACGTAGAGGGCGCCCAACGCGATGCGGAGGCCGGCGTTGGCGGGGTTCAGCCGCGCGAGCTCCTCGCGGCAGGAGCGGTTCTCTCGCTCCATCGCCCGCACGTCGGCGTCCGGCCGCAGGTGCAGGTAGCGGGCCTCATATCGCGCGCCGAAGTCGGTTGCTGCGGCCCGGGCGAGCAGGGCCTCGGCCCTCTGCTTCTCCTCGGCCCCGCGCGCGGCGGGCGCCGCCCGAAGGGCAATGGCGAGCATTGCGGCGAGCAGCATCGTGGCGAGATGCCTTTCCATCGCGTGTCCCCCTATGGGATGAGTTCAAGGGCACCCGCGTCGCGGCCCTTCCCGGCCGGCGGCCGCCCGCAGAAGTCGCGGTGCTGCGGGCCGTTGAACTGCCATGCGTACAGCTCCTCGATCGTCGTCTTCGCATCGGCCAGCGTGCCGCGGCAGACGCGCAGGAACTCGATGGCTCCTGCGAAGCAGCCGCCTTTCGCTCCCTTGCCCACCAGGAAGTCGGCCGGGTTCGCAAGCGAGCCGTCCACCCGCTCGCCGCGGAGGTCCGCCGCCATCCTGCCGTCGAGGTAGAGGCGCAGGGCCTTCCCGCCGCGGTCGCATTCGGCGACCGCGTGGTGCCACTGGCCGTCATTGGCCCGCTCGCGCGTGCTGGCCGAGGCCGCGGCCACGCCGCGGACGAGGAAGGTGACCCGCCCGTCGCCGTCGAGCGACAGCTCGTAGCCGCGCTCGGCCATCTTCGAGACGAGCGCGCCGCCCGTGTGCCCAGGCTCGGCTCGGAAGTAGGCCTCGACGAGGAAGCTTCCCTCGCCGATGTCCACCGTCTTCTTCTCCTGGCCATCCCCTTCCCCGAAGGGCTTCGCAATCTCTTCCTGGCTCAGCACGAGGTACTGGTCCTTGCCGTTCAGGCGGAGGGCGCCCTGCGTCCAGTCCTCGAGCGGGCCGTCAATGTAGTCCTCGGCCTTGACGTTCACGGCTCTGAGCGGGTAGCGGGGCGTCTTCCAGTAGTCGTCGCGCTTGCCGTAGTAGGGGGTCATGTACCAGTGCTCATCAATGACCTGCGTGGGCTCCTTCTGGTTGCGGGTGAAGTGCCACTCGCCGACGGCGGCGTAGAGGCTCCAGGGCACGAAGACCTTTACGCCCGCGTCCACGGCCGCCGAGCCGGGGGCGAGGCGGAAGTCGTGCTTGGCCGGGTCACGTAGCACGGGCTTCTCGCTCAACTCGCCGACGGTGGAGGCCAGAGCCTGGCGGGCGGCGAGGCCCTTGCGGAACGATTCGAGGCTGCCGTGCCAGCGGCCTGAAGGCTCGAAGCAGGCGAACTTGTCGCTCACGTCGTGGAAGACGTTTCGGGCGTAGGCATTGGACTCGTGGGCGAAGTGCTCCTTCGGCGGCCCGGCGTCGGCGGCGTTGCCCTCGGCCTCGCTTTTGGCCGGCTGGGCGTGCCAGAAGAGCCACTCGCCGATGCCGCTCCAGACGTTGCCCAGGAACTTGTTGCGTCCCGCGTGGGGCGCCTGGCGGCGGGTGCCCTTGACGAAGTTGTAGACCGTGTTGTTGAAGAAGGCGTTCTCGTAGCTGATGATCTCCTGGAAGGCCGCGGAGTTGCCCAGGCGGCTCAGCGGGTCCTTGCTCTTGCCCCACGCGATGTTGTTGAAGAGGTAGTTCTTGAACGCCCCGTCGAGGTAGTAGGCGTGGCCGAAGCGTGCCCAGCCGGGCCGGGTGGGGTCGAGCAGGCCGAAGTTCCTGTAGCCGCCCGGGTTGCCGCTGATGTTGCAGTAGACGTAGAAGGGCCCGCCCTGCCAGGTCTCGATGCCGCCGAAGTCGTCGTTGCTGAGGAGGCAATCCGTGACCTTGTTGTGGTGGATGAGGACGCGCGCGAGCGGGCAGTCCCTCAGCGAGCCGCTCCTCTTCGCTCCGTGCACGTTGATTCCGCCGCTGTAGCAGCGGTCGAGGACGTTGCCGGCGACCTCGGCGGTCTGGGCGTTGAGGATGTCAATGGCAAACCCCAGGTTGAAGCGGGTCGGCCGAAGGCCGATCAACTGGAGCTTACTGCGTAGGACATTGACGTCGTAGAGGAGGCCGGACTTCGGCACCGTCTCGCCCCAGGGCGAGCCCTCGAGGAGGTGGAAGCCGCCGCGGTCGGTGAAGCGCACCTCGTTGTCCGCCACGACGACCCCGTCAATCGCGTCCTCCTTGGCCGGCGCCTTCATGCGAACGGCTGTGCTCACGTGCTCGAACAGGCAGTGGGCGACGCGGATGTCCCTGCCCGCTCCCAGGAGGCGGATGCACGCGGAGTCCAACTCCTCGCCCTGGGCGTAGGGCACGCCGTCGAGCCGCCAGTGCACGTTGGTGAACCGGAACGTCAGCCCTGTGACGTGGATGTGGCTCATCCCCTTGCTGTCGAGCAGGTTGAGGTGCCTGGCGGCCTCGATGCGAACGGAGTTGGGGTCGGCATCGCTTGGTAGGCGAAGGTAGAGCCGCCCGCCTTCGCCCTTCTTGTCGAACCAGAACTCCCCCTCAGGGTCATTGAGGTAGTGAGGCTTGTCCTCAAGGTAGTAGCGGCAGAACTTGACTATCTTGTAGCTTCCGGCGGCGCCCCACCTGCCTCCGAAGCCCAGCCCCCTCTTCGCCGTGTCCACGGCTTCGACCCGGACGGGGTAGGGCGCGCCCATGACCCAGCCGTGCTCGGTCCAGAGGATGGCATCCTGGTAGTAGTCGGCCGGCCGGGTCAGGTGTTCGGTATCCACGCCCAGGTGCAGCTTCCTGCCGCCTGCCTCCGTGAAGACGTCGAAGGGCTTCATCCCCTTGTAGTCCCAGTGCCACCATTCGCTCTTGACGTCGTCGGGGTCGGAGACCCTCCAGTTCGGCGTGCGGGCGAGTGGGATTCGCGCGATCTTGCCCTCTCGATCAACCATCCAGAGGCAGCGAGGGGCAAAGTCGAGGTCGGCCCACCAGACCCTCTCGGGCTCCGGGATGTCCTTGTGCGCGGCGCCCCTCTTCCAGCCGGTCACAGTCTCGGAGCCGCAAAGGACCGCCTGGCCGTTGCCCCACGCCGGGTCACTGGTCAGGCGAATCGGCTCCTCGGGCGTGCCTTGGTCGTCAGCGGGGACAACCAGGTGCCCGCGGTAGATGACGCCGCGCCGGAAGACGTAGGTCGTCGGGCCGCGATGGCCCTTGGCCTGGCCGGTTGCCGCGGGGTCCCAGGGGTGGCGCTTCCAGGGCTTCTCCTTCGTCGCCCCGTCGTTGGTGTCGCTGCCCGCCGCGAAGTCAATGTAGCGAACGGCCTTGCCCGCGGCGAAGGCGAACGGCTCCGGCGCCCACTCCAGGCCGCCGGTCGGCAGCACTTTGGCGTGGGGCTTCTGCCACGAGAAGGCCGGCTCCTGGCCGCCCATTGCCCCGGCGGCCGCCAGCAGACCCAGCGCCACGCTCTGTCCTATTCGCATGAGCCTGTCTCCTGCTTGTTCCAGTGCATCCGGACGCCTGCCGGCGCCGGGCCTACTTCTCCCACGTCAGTTCGATGGCCCGGAAACCCCACCTTGCTGTTCAGCCAGGAGAGCAAAGAGAAGGCACAGGTTCCTCATGTGCCGTTTCCTCCGCGCGCTCACTGGGTGGCGACCATGAAGAAGGCACCGGCGCCCGCCGGGACGGAGATGTTCACGTCGTCGTGCGGCGAGTTGACCTTGCGGCCCTCGGCATCGCGCAGGCCCTTCCACAGGCCGAGCAGCTTGCCGCGGTTCATCCCCGTGGTCTTGAGCAGGACCTTGTCGGTCGCGAGCTCGGAGATGATGATGCACTCGCCGCTGTTCGCAGGCATCAGGCCGAGTTTCCCGAGGTCGAGCTTCAGCTTGCCGCCGACGGCCCTCGCCCCGGGATTGTCCACCGCCACGATCAGCCGCCTCTGTGAAGGAACCCGCCACGCTGCGAGAGCGATGGCTGTGGGCGGGGCCTCCGTGCCCCGCGTCTGGGGCGTCAGGGTCAGGACGTCGGCGTTGTCCCAGTAGGGCAGGAAACGGCACTCGCTGAGGTTCATGCCCAGCCCGATGAGCTTGGCCGCCATGTCGGGATTGCGGAAGCCGTAGGGCGGCTCGCGGTCGCACTTCTGGATGAGCACGCCCTTGCCGGCGACGGTGTTCTGGCTCCACGACCCGAAGCCTGGGGTCCAGACGTCGTGGACGAAGAGCGCAGCCATCTGGCAGCGGAGGGGGTCCACGTTGCGCGCCTGGTTGTCCCACGGGTAGCCGCCGAGCCAGCGGATGGTCAGGCCGTAGAGCGAGGGCGAGTCGATCGCGCGCAGGTGGCGGACCGGCCAGGCGTACATGAAGTTGCGGAAGCTCGGCCGGCGGAAGTCCTCGCCGTCGAGCAACACGTTGAGGAACCCGGTGGCCGGCACGACGGGGCCGTGCGTGGAGTGCATCTCGACCCAGGGGTTGTCCACGCCGTTCTGGTGGAAGACGGTGGCGATGCGCTTGATCTGCTCGCGGAACCCGGTGAGGTTGTAACCGCCCTGCACCTCGCCGGCGTGGGGCTGGCCGTCGGGGATGACGTAGGCGACGCCGTTCTGCACCGACCGCGAGTAGCCCATCCCCTCCGGCGTGTCGTAGTAGATGCCGTCAATCGGCGCCGCCCTCACATAGCGCTCCCACTGCCAGGCGCGCAGGTTGACCAGCTTGGGCACGAAGCCATAGCCGTCGAACTCCCGGGCCAGGTAGTCGTAGGTCTTCGGATGCAGGTCGGGGGTCTTCCACGGCGTGTGAGAGTCGTGCCAGGGCGCGAACTCCATCAGCCAGTCCTTGGCGACGGCTTTGGGCACGGGCTCATACGTCTTGCTGTCATATCGCGTGCCCTTCTCCATGAAGTCGCGGGCCTTGGCGAAGTCGCGCGGCATCGGGGCCGAGTAGTTCATCACCTTGTCGCCGACGTAGTGGCCGAACTGGCTTGTCCTGCGCTCGACGATGCGTGCGCCCGGGGGGAACGGCCGTGCTGGCAGGCCGAGGAGCCCGAACTGGATTCGGCGCGG
>VGYV01000045.1 GCA_016872855.1 Planctomycetota bacterium | reverse complement strand
TACAGGAGGCCCCGCGACCTGGCCCCCACCGAGAAGCCGCTCTACGAGGCCCGCCAGAAGGCGCTCCTGGACTTCGTGAACGGCGGCAAGGGCCTCGTGGGCATCCACAACGCCACCTGCACCGCCCTCGGCTGGCCCGAGTACAACGCCCTGATCGGCGGCACCCACGCCGGCCACGCCTGGTGGGCGCACCAGCCCGTGCCCGTGAAGCTCGACGACCCGCAGCACCCCCTGGCCGCCGCCTTCGCCGGCCAGGGCTTCACCGCCAGCGACGACATCTACGCCTTCACCGCCCCCTACACGCGCGAGACCCTCCACGTCCTCCTGAGCGTGGACGCCGCGAAGGCCCCCGAGAGCATGACCGCCGAGCGGTCCGATGGCGATTACCCGGTTAGCTGGGTCAAGGCTGCCGGCCAGGGCCGCGTCTTCTACACCGCCCTGGGCCACCAGCCCGCCACCTTCCAGGACCCCAAGTTCCTCCGCCACGTCCTCGATGGCATCCAATTCGCCGTGGGTGACCTGAAGGCCGACACCTCGCCTGGCAAGCCCCTGCCCGCCAAGCCCGACTTCACGACGATGGCAGGCTGGACGCCCCTCTTCGACGGAAAGGACCTGAGCGCCTGGACAGTCAACGACGCCCAGGCCAAGTCGTGGCTCGTCGAGGACGGCATCATCCGCTACGACGGCAAGAGCGGCACCCTCCGCACCAAGCAGGCGTTCGAGGACTACATGCTCCGCGTGGACTGGCGGCTGCCCCGCCAAGCCGACAGCGGCGTCTTCGTCCGTGATAGCTCCCAGCTCAACATCTGGACCTGGGCGATGGGCTCGGGCGAGATGTGGGAGCACCGCGGCGGCTGGAAGGCCACGAAGCCGGACGAGAAGAACCCCTATGTCCCCCTCTCCTGCGAGGACCGCCCCGTCGGCGAATGGAACACCTTCGTCGTCACCGTCAAGGACAACAAGGTCACGGTCCTCCTCAACGGCAAGGAGGTCATCCGCCAGGCCGAACTCAAGAGCAAACCCCACCCCAGCACCCTCGGCCTCCAACAGCACGGCGACCCGATCGAGTACAAGAGCATCTACGTCAAGCAGCTTGGCGGGGAGATGTGAGCCACCCTCCGCGGGCTGTGAGCGGCCCAGAGCGACTACGAACCGACAGCAGACCGATTCTTGAGAAACTCTTGCGTCGAGGCCTCCCGCCCGAAGTGTCGCAATTCCAAACCCTTGCAGCCCACCAAGTCGCCATAAGCCCCGGAGCTACTGGTGAGGCGTCGGACGCGGTGCGTACACCGGGGTGGAGGGAGAGTGGGACAGGTGAGACTCGTGGGACGGGTGGGACGCCACGAACCGGATGGCCCCACGTGTCCCCCGGGTCCGACACACCCCACGGGTCACGGGTCCGTTCTCAGTAGCGGTCGATGGCGAAGGTTCGGGATTCGCCTTTCCTGAGGGCGAGCCAGACGGTGCCCGTCCAGCCGTTGAAGAGGACGTGGCCGCGGCTCAGGCGGTGGTCGTTCTCCTTCGGCTCGTCGGTCACGTTGTCGGCGGCGCCGCCGTCGAGGGGCACGATGCCGGTGAACTCGCGCCAGAGCTTCTCGACCTTGACGCCCAGGCGGGCGAGATCGAGGTCCAGCTTCGCAATCGCCGGCTTCTTCTCGTCGCCGCCCGTGTTCGCCACGTGAATCAGGACGCTTCGGGGCCGCGTCCAGGCGCGAACAGCGACGCCCTGGGCAGCCGTCTTGATAGCCTGGGCGTCGGCCAGCGGCTTCGCGGTGTTGATGCCCCAGTCAAGCGCCCGCTCCCGCGCGGACAGGTCCTTCCACGCCGCATCGGCGATTGGCCTGTCCTCCCAATGGAGGGCGAGGTAGCGGACGTCGTGGTAGAAGACGCTGAAGCCATCGAGCACGCCGGCTGTGGGGTCGAGCTTGGGCTGGAGGGGCGGCACGATCTTCTGGCGGGCATGCTCGTGCTTCTTCGCGTCGTCGCGGTCGCCGGGCAGCTCCTCGTACCACTTCAGGTGACCGAGGTAGCGATATTGCGCCGGGTTGTTGAAGAGCTGGCGAATCCGCAGCCGCTCCCCTGAAAGGCCGGCGGGGACGCCGAGGGCCTTGAGGTCGAGCTTCGCGCGGAAGGGTCGAGTCTGCTCCTTGCCCGCCTCGCCTGCCCTGAGCGAAGTCGAAGGGTCGGGGCCGTAGTTGCACACGGCCAGGACGGCTGAGCCGGGCCGCTTCCACATGCTCAGGAGGAGGCCGGGCGTCAGTTCCTTGACGACGTGGGCGTTGCGCCAGTAGGGGATGAACTCGACATCGGGGCGGCTGATGCCCCAGTGCTTGAATGCCTGGTGGTTGAACACGCCGCCGCCGCCGCCGCCGCCCATCACGGCGTCGTGCATCGAGGGCCAGGTGGGATTCATGAAGCCCAGGTGGCTGATGTTCACGCCGAAGTTGTGCGAGCACGACCCCGCGATCATGCGGTCGCTGGGGTAGACGCTGATCGGATCGAGCATCGGGTATTCGGAATCGAGGATGGAGTCGGCGAAGGGGAGGGCCTTGAGGCAGATGGAGTTCGTGGCGTGGCCGCTCACGCCGCCGGGGTATTGGCCCGTCTCCTGCATCAGCGCCCAGACGCGCTTGTACCACTGGCGGAGGTTCGAGGCGTCGGATTCGGGCTGGATGCGGCCGTCGGGCAGGCGGTAGCCGAAGCCGGCGGCGAGGGCACGGGCGAAGTGCCCCGTGAAGCTGATGTCGTAGTAGAAGTGCGTGCAGCCGCCCTCGCGGATGAGGCGGTTCTGAAGCCACATCATGTAGTCGCGGTAGGTCGCCGACAGGATTTCGCCGCCGGGCACCCAGTCGCCCGCGAAGTAGTCGTAGACGCCTGGCTCGATGCTCTTGTTCATGTAGCCGCGGAGGGCGATCTGGTTGTTGGTCCAGAAGCCGAGGCGGGCCTGGCCGTCGTAGAGGCCGCGGAGCGAAAGCTTGTCGCACTCGGCCTTGCAGTAGGCATAGTACTCGGGCCACCGCTTCTCGTCGGGGAAGGGCGGGCTGAGGATCGAGAAGAAGTCCTGCCCAGTGTCCCAGTTGACCTTGTACTTGCCGCCGGAGAAGCCGTTTGCGGCGGAGACCTGGTTGAGGCGCCAGCCGGGGACGAGGCGGCGGAAGGGCGTGGCGTTGTAGCCGAAGCGAATCGTGCGCGGCCCATCGAGCTTCAGCGGCTTCTTCCCTGGGTAGCTGCCGACGATGTTGTTGCGGAGGATGACGGTGGTGCCATCGCGCACAAGCGAGTGAGCGGGCATCTTGTCGTCGGGCTCCCAGCCGCGGTCGCTGTCGGCGGTCCAGAGCAACCCGCGCCTCTCGGTGCCGAGCCACAGGTTGTCGGTGAAGCTCCCCGTGGTCATGCCCGAGCCGGTGAGGCCGATGCCCGTGAGGGTGTTCCACACCTCGCCCTTGCCGCCGGGCACCTTGCCGATGGAGCGGGCGCAGTAGTTGTTTCCCTGGCCGATGCAGGCCATGTGCAGCCCGTCTGTATCGTCGAGCGGCCACTCAATGCGAAGCTCCTCGATCTCGACCGGGCCGGCTTCCGGCGCGAACGTGAGCTGAAGCTCGACCAAGCCGTCCTGCTCGACGCTGCCCTTCGCGGCGAAGATGATGCCTGCGGCCTTCAAGGACGAGCCCTCAAACTCGACCCGCCAGTCCTTCGCACTTGTGATCTCGACCCTCGGACCGGTTGGGATCATGTGCTCGTTACCAGCAGCCTTGACGACGATGCGGGCGGGAGCGGCGAGCACATCGCCGCCATTTGCCTCGATCTGCCACGGCAAGCCGAGCGAATCGAGGTGGTAGACTCGGCTGGTGCAGAACACCTTGATCCCCTTAGGAGACCACCAGCCAGCGCCCCTGACCCTGCCGCTCGCGCGCAGCGGCTCGAAGGGCGCCAGCACCTTCTCGGTGTCGCCGAGCTTGTTGCCCCACCACTTGGCGAACTCCTTCGCCTCGTCCTTCTTGGCAAGCTTGATGCCGTCGCGGGTCAGAAGCGGCTTGCCGGCGGCGTCCACCAGGCTCAGCTTCACCTGGTACTCGCCTGCCTGCACACTAGGGAGCTCGACGAGGTCCTCGTACTTGTAGTAGACGAAGTGGCCGAGGCGGCCTTTCTTCACTGTTCGGAGTCCCGCGTTTACGCGGTCTTTGCTTTCCTCAAGACCGCCTGAAGGCGGGACTCCAAACGAGATCTCGTATTCGGCGCCGGCGGGCTTGGCGCCGGCGGGCAACGGGGCGTCGAGGGTGTCGGCGCTCAGGAACAAGAGGCCGCGAACGGGGTTCCAGTTGGCCTCGCATTCGAGGATGTTCGGCCGGGGCCTCGCGGCAAGATAGCTCTTGTCGGTGCCCTGGAAGGCCAGGTGATAGGTGTAGACAGGCTCGTCGCCGAGGGTGACGCTGTAGCTGTACCAGGAGAGTTCGCCCGGCTCCTTGCCGTCGGGCTTGGGATAGGCGAGGCCGGGGAATGCCTTCGCCACGTCGAAGCGAACGGAGCCTTTCGCCGGAATCTCGAGCGTCTTTACCTCCTGGACGACTGGCTTGGCGTTCTCGGGCAGGCCGCGGTCGCGGAATCGGCCCATCTTGCCGTGGAGGACGCTCGCGGCGGCCTTGACGCTCACGGGCTTGTCGGAGGGGTTGTAGATGACGCTCTTGAGGCCGAGCCGCTCGTCGTGGAGGCCGCTCAGCTCCTCGATTTGCACGTAGGGCTTGTCGGCGGTGAGGACCGTGCGGGGGAAGCCGTAGTGCTCAAGGTGGCCCGAGGCGGAGGGCACGTCGAGCCACTGCCAGTCGGGGTTCTTCAGCGGCGAGGCGAGAAGGATGTCCACCTTGTCGCCCGCCTTGTGCTCGACGGGCATCTCCACGTCCTTCAGGTCGGCGGCGAGTTCCATGTCCCACCACTGCTTGCCGCCCTCCTCATCGTGGCGACGACCGTCCCGGTTGTCGCCTTCCGCAACCGGGACGGTTGCGGCTACGCGATGTATGCGGTTGGCGATGGCCATGTCGGGCCGCCAGTTGAAGAGGTTCTGGCCGATGGAGGGGTAGAGCTTCATGAACTCGCCGCTGCCCAGCGAGTTGATGACGAATTTCAGAAAGCTGGAGACCTGGCCCGCCAGCTTGTTGCGGTCGTGGAGGAAGATGCCGAACTCATAGGAGTCGTCGAAGACGACGCCTGCGGTGTACTTTTCGCGTTTCCCGCGGTAGAGGCGGTGGCCGGGCAGGATGTCGCTGCGGGCGGCGATGTAGAGGTGCTGCGGGTCCCAGGCGACCCAGAAGGAGACCGGGCGGTCGCGGTAGTTGAGCGTGGAGGTCCAGACCACGCCCATCACCTTCACCGCCTCGCGCCACTCGTCCGCCCCGATCGTGCCGTCAATCGTTGGCGGCTTCGACATCCGCGGCACGTTGAACCGCGGCACGAACTGCTCGTCGTAGGCCAGGCCGCCGGCGAGGGCACTCCCGCACAACGCCGCACACAAGACAGCACAGCGTCCCAGTCTCCCCATCACTGGCCCTTCCATTGCTTGGGATCATTCCATATCGACATGGATGACCTTGACCGTGATTGCCTTCTCGGAGCGGGCAAAGCCATCGGAGGCACGGAGCAGGAGCGTGTAGGTGCCACCGGTGGTGAAGCGCAATTCCGTCTCGGGGCTGCGGGCGTTGGAGAAGGCGACGGCGTCGGGGGCGCTGCTGCTCCAACTCACGATGACAGGCATGCGCGACTTGCCGTCGTCGGTGATGCGGGCGGCGAGCTTGAACGGCTCGCCAACCTTGGCCTTCGCATCCGCCAGGCCTTCGATGCGGGGCGGCTCGTTCTTCAAGGGATTCGCGCGATTCCAGTCGAGCGTGGCCTTGAGCTTGGGGCAGTCGTCGGGCGTCTGGTCCCACGATTCGGCAAGGCCCCAGGAGCCCCACTTGGAGTACTTGCCGATGGAGGAGAAGGTGCAGAAGAGGTCGCCGCAGGCGTCGCGCCAGGCGTCGTGGTACTTGCGGTAGATTTCGCCCATTCGGGGATGTCGGTTGGCGGCGTGGAAGAGGGCGGTGAGCTTGTCGTTGTCCTGGCCGCCGCCGACGCCGACGAGGTGCTGGCCGCCCTCGTAGGCGATGAGGCGGAGGCCGTGCTGGCCGCAGAGCTCCTTGACGGCCTTGATGCCCTTCACCATCTCGGGCAGGCAGTGGCCCTCGGCATGGTCGAGCACCTGAGCGACCGTCCAGCCGGCCGCCTCATCGGAGGTCGGCTTGCTCCGCGGCGAGAGGCACATGTGCAGGTAGGGCGCGTTCGACACCGCGTCCACGTGCTTCACGGCGTCCTGCCAGGGGAACAAGATGTTCTTGAGCCACCAGGCATTGCCGCTCTGCCAGGCGAGGACGCGCACCAGGCGGTCACGGCCGCCGAAGACCTCCTCCCATATCTTGAAGATTTCGACGGAACGCTGGGCGAACCACTTTCCGCCGCCCTCCCAGGGACGCTCGGCGGGGCCGATGCCCTGCTCCTTCGCACGCTCCTGGGCATACTTGGTCTGGGCGAAGATGTTGTTCCAAACCTCTTCGAGTATTCGACGTAGACGTGCAGCGTGGGGTCGAGGGTGTCGCGGACCTGGGTGGCGAACTGGCGGACGTAGTCGTCGGTGGCCTTGTGGGGCATGCAGAACCAGGGGTTGATGAGCTGGCGGTTGCAGAGATCGATCATCACTTCGAGCGGCACGCCGCGAATGGTCCAGGTCGCGTCGGACATCTTCGGGCGGTCGGCCCACTCAGCCACCTCGGAGCCGTTCGTGTGCATCCAGTCCATGAAGCGGTAGGTGTTCATCCCCCGCCACAGGTCGAGGAAGCCCTGTCGGAAGGGCTGCGCCTTGTAGGTCGCTTCGCAACCGGGCAACAGGAAGCGGATGTTGCGGACGGGGTTCCGGGGGTTGGTCTTGCGAATGGCGAGGAAGACGCCGCCCGAGTCGCGCTCGATGGCGACAACGATGCGGCCGGGCTGTGAGGCGACGACCTTGCCGCCGTTGATGCGGAACTCGCCCTCGCCGTCGTAGAGCAGCACGTATTCGCCCTGCGGCTTGTGGCCGGGGAAGGTGAGCATTGGCGTCTCAGCGGCGCAGCCGTCGGCGAGCTGAGTGACCCAGCCGTGGGGGTCGAGGGCGAGAGCCGGCCCCTGGCCCCACGGCTTGCCCTGTTGCTGGCTGATCCACTTGCGGGCGAGGCGGAACTCGTCGGCGAAGGGCAGCTCCGTGTTCCAGTCGGCCAGGCCCGCCAGGTTGATGCCGATGGTGGCGTTGGCGTTCGCGGCCTTGCGCGCGACGGGCGTGAAGCCCGGGCCGGCGTAGTCGGGCTTGGATGCCCCAATCGCCACCGAAGCAAACATGAGCATTGCAATGCCCACAAGCGGGACGCTTGTGGCTACAGCCCCGTAGCCGCAACCGTCCCGGTTGCGGAAGAAGGCGACAAGCGGGACGCTTGTCGCTACAGCTTCCATCCCTCGCGGTACTCGCCCATCGTGAGGCACTTGTTCGCTTCCTCGTTGTTGACGATCTTGCCCTCGAGGGGGTCGTATTCGAGGACGCCCTCGAATTGGGTGGCGACGTTGCCGAGCATGTTGAACTCGGTGAGTGGGCCGGAGTAGTCGAAGTTGGCCCAGGGCGGCTTGCCGCCGCGGCAGGCGAGCAGCCAGTCGCGCTCGTGGCCCGCCGAGCGGTCAACCTTCTCGGGCATCTGCTGCTGGACGCCCTTGAACTTCTCCTCGGGAATCATCTTGAAGGTAGCGTTGTGGCCTGTGGCGTGGATTCTGCCCTCGGTACCGATGATGAGGTGGCCGGCCCATTCGCTCCAGTCCTTCGGCCCCCAAGCCACGTCGTGGCCCAGGATGGCCTTCAGGTCGTCCCTGACGCCCGGGCGGCTGGAGCCGTTGTGCCAGTGGAAGGTGATGGGCGGGAGACCGCCGCGGGCTGGGATATGCCACTGGACGTGTTCCCACCTGGGGAAGGAGAGGCGGTTGATGCGGTTGACCTGCGCCTCGACTTTGATGATGGGCTTGGTCGCCGGATCAGCAAACCAAAGCGAATCCACTTTCAGCGCCATGAAGGCGAGGTTCTGGGTGTGTGAGGCCCAGTTGCCGAGGCGGTTGGTGCCGAAGTCGCGCCAACTCCCCCACCGCAGCCAGTGGGGATGGAATGGGCGGAGAGCGGCGGGGCCGAGCCAGAGGTCCCAGTTCAGGTAGGGCGGCACCTTCGCCTCTTCCTTCGGCGGCTCCCCGTAATCCTCGCCACCCTGGTCGTTCCAGGTGTGGACTTCCTTGATGGTGCCGAGTGCGCCGTCGCGGATGAGTTCAAGCGCGCGGCGGAACTGGCCGCTCGCTGTCCCCTGGTTGCCCATCGAGGTGGCGACCTTGAACTCCCTGGCCAACTGCCGTAGTTTGCGCGACTCGAAGACGGTGCGGGTGAGGGGCTTCTCTGTGTAGACGTGTTTGCCCGCGCGGATGGCGAGGGCCGACGCCGGGGCGTGCGAGTGGTCGGGCGTCGCCACCACCACCGCGTCAATCTCCCTCCCCATCTTGTCCAGCATCTGGCGGTAGTCCTGGAACCTGGCGAGATTGGGGAAGCGGGCGAACGTCTTCTGCGCCCTGCTCTCGTTCACGTCGCAGAGCGCGACCGAGCGCTCCTGGCTCGAGAAGCCACCAAGCAGTTCCGCCCCTCGCCCGCCGCAGCCGACGTGGGCGATGGCGAACTTATCATTCGCCTTCGTGCCCTGTGCCGAGGCGGCGTCGCGCAGAACCACCAGCCCCGCTGTCCCAAGCGCTGTCGTCCGAAGGAACAAGCGGCGATTCATGAGGACCTCCTATCACTGCCGCGCGATGTTCGCGTCACCACTGGGCTTGTCCCAGTGGGACGATGATTGGCAGCTACCGCGAGGCGACCGCCCCACCCCCCTTTCCCCCCGCCCGTCGGGCGGGGGGAAAGGGGGGTGGGGTGGGTGGGCCGCCGCGGTAGCTGCCAATCCTTCGCCCCACCGACACAAGGTCGGTGGGGGCGTCTGTTACTCCTCGATGCGGTAGAGGTGGGTCTCCGTGCGGAGGAAGAGGGCGTTGGCGGCCACGGCGGGGGAGGCCATCATTCTGCCATCCAGCTTGTTCGTGGCGAGGGACTTGAATTGCCGGCCCGGCTCGATGACGGTCGCCACGCAGTTGTGGCTGAAGAAGTAGATGCGGCCCGCAGCGTAGATGGGCGAGGCGGAATACTCGCCGGGAAGCTTCTGCTGCCAGACGATCTGCCCGGTCTTCGCTTCGATGCAGGCGGCCATGCCTTGGTCGTGGACAAGATAGAGCAGGTCGCCGATCAGCAGGAGGGAGGGCTTCTGGGGCATGCCTTTGGGGATCTTCCAGACAACGCTGTCCTTGGGCAGCTCGCCCTGGCCGCCGGGCCGCACCGCCCAGAGCTCGGGGTTCTCGTAGTCAATGATGAGGAAGAGGAGGCCGTGGCCGAAGAGCGGCCGCGGGGTGACGGACCAGCCGCGCCAGGGGAGCTTCCACAGCTCCTCGCCGGTCCGCGGGTCGTAGGCGAAGACGGCCCTGGATGCTGGGCTGATGAGCTGAAGGCGGCCGCCTGACTCAATGACGATTGGCGTGCCGTAGGCCTTCCGCGTGAAGGGGTGGACCTTTGTGAGGTCCGCGGAGCGATTGGTCTTCCAGGCGGTCTTGCCCGTGGCCTTGTCGAGGGCGACGGCGTATTGCACGTTGGTGCCGTCAACGTGGAAGATGAGGAGGTCGCCGAAGAGGATGGGCGACGCCCCAGGGCCTTCGTGGTGGTCGCAGTTGAGGTCGCGGCGCGCCCACAGGGTCTTCCCCGTCGCCGTGTCGAGGCAGGCGGTGCCGTAGGTGCCGTAGTGGACATAGACCCGTCCGGCCTCGATGGCCGGCGTCGGCGAGGCGTAGCTGTTGATCGCCGCGATGCGGTCCGGCTTCTCAACCTCGAAGACCTTGATGTCGTGGATGATCTTCCCGCTGTCGGCGTCCACGCAGACGGCGAAAAGCTCCTTGCCGCTCTTGGTGGCCGTGGTGAGCCAGACCTGTTTGTCCAAGATGACGGGCGAGGACCAGCCGCGGTCGTGGATGGCGGTCTTCCACTTCACGTGCTCCGTCTCGCTCCACGTGAGCGGGAGGGCCGCGGCGTCGGCGTGCCCGTCCCCGCCAGGGCCGCGGAACTGCGGCCAGTTCGCACCGGCAGATGCAGGAACCGCCGTGAGGACCAATGCGACTATCCAGGCGATCCTTCCCACTGGCGAGTCTCCATATCCCTTGTCCCGTAGGGACAGTAGTGGGTTGCCGGCGGCTTTAGCCGCCGGACAGGGGCCAACACCATCCCCAGTCCCAAAGGGACGGTAGAAGCCTGCGGCGAAGGCGCGGGGCGCCCCTTCTGCCGTCCCTTCGGGACTTCATTGGCTATGGCGCACGACTCCGGCGGCTGAAGCCGCCGGCAACCTACTTCGCTCCCTCTGGGAGCAAGAGGCCGACGCGGCCGCGAGCTCCCGGCCCTATTCGTGCGGCGCGGCACTCACTCCTTCTCGCCCGCGGCCTTGTCGAAGTAGGCGATGCAGGCGGCGACCTGCTCGACCAGATCGGGAGCGGTGACCTCGTGCTCGATGGTGATGAGAGGCTTGATGCTCTGGCGGCGAATCTCACGGGCGATGCCCGCGATGTCGCCCTCGCCCGTCCCGAACACGACGCAGGGGCACTTGGGGTCGTCGAACTTCGCTATGTCCTTGAGGTGGAGCGAGCCGATGCGGCCCTCCATCTTCTTGAGCCCCTCGGCGGGCTTGATGCCCGAGCGAGCCCAGTGCCCGGTGTCGCAGCAGGCGGCGACCCGCTTGCTTCGGCCCTCGGCGGCCTTGAGGAACACGTCGGGGCTCCAGTAGCCCGACGGCTTGGGGTGGTTGTGGACGGCGAGGGTGAGCTGGTATTCGCCGAGGAGCTTGTCAATCATCTCGTAGGCGCCGGCGGGCGGCTCGGCGACAAGGATTTCTGTCCCCATCTCCTTCGCCCAGTCGAAGAGCTTGCGGCACGCGGCCTCCTGGGCCATCGCCTGGCAGTAGCAGGAGACGAGCGTGACGCCGATGTCGGCGAGGCGGGCCTTCGCCTCCTTGCGGTCGTCCCCGGACATTGTTTCGTTGGTGACGACGCTGGGCTTCTTGGCGCTGAGCTTCTGCCAGGTGAAGCCCTCGATGTAGCGGAGGCCGAGCTTGGCGACCTGTTCGGCGGCCTCGCAGAGGGCCAGGTGGCGGAAGGTGTAGGCGGTGATGCCGAAGCGCCAGCCGAGCTTCTCGCAGTTCGGCGCCCCCTTCGCGGCTTCTGCCGCGAGGGGCCCGCGCGCGCGAAGCGCAATCCCAGCTCCCAGCCCAAGAGCCGTCCCGAGGAACGCTCGACGATTCGCCTGCTGGTCCATTGTCGGACCCTCCAAAGAAGGGGTGTGCATCGGCCCCTTACGCTAGCGCCTTCCCCTGGGAATTGCAAGGGGGGCATTGTGGCTGCGCCCAGCTTGACTGACTGACCGGGGACCGGCTATGCTGGTAAGCGGTGTCAGAAGGACCAGTCGGGCGTGGGTGTCCGAGGCCATCTCAGGTGAAGCCACGAATGGAATCCACCGAGGGGCAGGTGCGCTTCGGGTCGCGCAACAGGACTAAGGCCGACATCTATGTGCTCCCGACCCGTCCTCCCACGCTTGTGAAGGACTACCGCAAGCGCGGCCTGTTCGTGCGCTTCTACGGCCGGCTCTGCCTGAACCGCGAGGAGCAGGCCCTGCGGCGCCTTGCCGGGCTGAAGGGCGTGCCGGCGTTCGTGGCCCGCGACGGCCCCTACGTCCTCTCAATGGAGTTCATCGAGGCCGTCCCGATCCACGACCTGAGGAGGGCGGGGCCGGTGCCGCCGGGCTTCGTGGACCGCCTGGAGGAGTTGCTGCTGGCCGTGGAGGCGCGCGGCGTGGCCCACGGCGACCCGCACATGAGGAACATCCTGTGCGACCGCGAGGGGCAGCCGTACCTGGTGGACTTCTCGACCTCGTACGTGCGGGGGCGGGTGCCGCTGCTCAGCGCGTGGGTTTTTCGCAACCTCCAGGTCATGCGAAAGCTCAAGGTGCAGAAGCTCCGGCGCAAGCTGTGCGGTGAGAACATGGAGATTGACGTGCGGCCCGGCCTCATCTACAGGCTCGTTCATTGGTTCGGCCGTGCCCGCCGAAAGCCAAGGAGGCGTTGAGTGGGGCTGATTGACAAGTTGCGCACGCGCCCGGCCGAAGCGGCCAAGGTGCTCGCCGTGGTGCTCTTCGGTGGCCTGTTCGCGTGGCTGGGCACGCCAGAGGGGTGGTCCATCGCCGTGGGCACGCCCCTCATTGCCGTGGGGATGCTCATCCGTGCCTGGGCGGCCGGCCACCTTCGGCGCAACCAGCAGCTCGCCACCTCCGGCCCCTACGCCTATCTGCGCGACCCGCTCTACCTCGGGCGCCTCTTCCTCCTCGTGGGCCTCGCCATCCTGGCAAACAACTCCTACACCTATGCCCTGTTCGGCGTGGCCATGGCCATCTTCTTCGCCAACTACATGCCCCGCAAGCTCAGGAAGGAGACGAAGCGGCTCGAGGGCTACTTCGGCCAGGACTACGTGGAGTACCGCACCCAGGTCCGCAGCCTGATTCCGCGCCTGAGCCCCTACCCGAAGCGCTCGAAGCTGCGCTGGAGCTTCGCCGCCTTCTGGAGCGAGAACCGCGAGCAATGGCTCCTGCTGGCCGTCGCGCTGATTGTGGCCGCGATGATCCTGAAGGGCGACTGCACGCCGTTCTGAGCGCTTCCGCGTAGCCGCAACCGTCCCGGTTGCGGGTGACGACAAGCGGGACGCTTGTCGCTACTCCACGTGCTCGGTGCTCACGACGCAGCCGCGGTCGTCGAAGAGGTTGAGGTAGTAGACGGTGGCGCCCTCAGGCAGGGTCGCCGTGGCCTTGCCGGGGGCGAGTTGGGCGGCGAGGGCCTCCCACTTCCGGTCCTGCCACTTCCCCAGGTCGCGGGTGAAGCACAGCTCGGCCTTGGCGACGGGGCGCTTGCTCTCGAACGTTGCCCACACCTGATTGCCCTCCCGCCCCCCCTGGCCAGTGAGCTTGGGCAGTGGCTCGCCGCCCTTGAGGATGCTGCCGGCGAAGGCGGCGATCTCCTTCGGCGCCTCACCCGCCGGGCCGTGGCCGTGGGGCATGCGGATGCGGATGCACAGCGTCCGTGGCCCCTTCGGCAGCCGATACGACTTCTGGAGGGCGTTCATCGTGTAGGCGAAGTCGTTCGTCCCCGTCACCCACGCCATCGGCGCCTTCGCATCGGGGAGGTAGACCGAGGGGTCCCACCAGCGCATCCAGCGTTCGGCGCCCTCCTTGCCGAGCGTGGCCACGTTGCCCGCGAAGCCGTGCTCGTTGGTGTAGCCGCAGCCGTAGACGGGCACGACGCACTTCAGGCGGTGGTCAAGGCCGGCGACGATGCAGGCCAGGTAGCCGCCCCACGAGATGCCCGTGAGGCCGATGCGGTCGGCGTCCACTTCGGGCTGGGCGCGGAGGAGCGAGTGGCCGAGGATGGCCTGTGCGACGGCGTGATAGGTCCACTGGTCTTCGCGTGGGTCGGCTATCTGCCTCCAGCCGCCCCAGCCGGGCGGGCCGCCCTGGGCGTCGCGCTCCCAGTTGCCGTAGGAGCCTTTGGGCACGCAGCCGCAGGTGTCCATCGAGATGGCGGCGTAGCCGCGGTCGTTCCACAGCTTCACCCAGTTGGCGAAGGCCGTGCCGCCTCCGCCGTGGACGAGCACCATCCCCGGCAGCTTCCTGTCAGGTTCGCCCTTCGGGATGCCGAGCCAGGCGAAGACGCGGGTTGGCTTGCCGTGGTACGGCAGCCCGTCGTAGAACACCGCCCGCATTCCCTCGGCCTGGAAGCCCTCGGCGGGCGCCGCCTTCGGCGCCTGAAACAGCTTTGCCGTGTCCCACATTGGGCCTTCGGGCGTTCGTCCAGGAGCTTCTCCGGCCGCTGAGGGCAGACAGACGAGGAGTGCGGAAGCGAGTATGCAGATCGTCAGAAGCTCTCTCATCGCTCGCATCGCCCTTCTTGGCGCGGTCAGGGTGTCAGCTCGTGGGTCAGGATCTGATCGAGCAGCGTCTGATAGCCGCGGAGGCCGCGCTCCTTGGCCAACTGCCTGGCCCTCTCGATCTGCCACTTCCTGAGACGGATCGTGACTCTCACCTTCGGCCCCGTGTCAGCCAGTGCCGCGCGATACCAGCGTCGCTCCTGGGGAGAGAGGGGCTCGGCGCCTTCCGGTATCCCGACCATTTCCTTGTCCAATTCCGCGGAAAGCCGCTCCCACTCCTTGATCGTACGCCCGGCAATCCGTCTGGGTGATGTGTTCTTCATCGCAACCTCCGTTTCTCGTTCTCGGTCAGGGAGCGGGCATGGTACACGAACATGCGACGCGTGCCTACTGCCCTGTCCCAAGTAAACGCCACCTGAAGCCAGCGCCCCGAGCGCGTCTGTCCCCGCGTCGTGTACCCGCCACGGTACTTGATCGGGTATCCGCGCGCGGGGTGAGTAGCTACCCACTCCGCCTCCTCGGGCGTGACGCCATGACGAGCAATGTGCTCGGTGTTCCACTCAATCCAGCGGAACTGGGCCATCGTCCGCCTCCGGTTTCATTATACCAGACGCGCGCATAGTGTCAATACAAAATATGCCGACTAGATGTCGCTCCGCAAATGCGTTCCCGTGAGCCGTCTTTTCACATCCTCGTGCGCGATGCCTTGCCCCTCATCGAGTTCTCTCAGGCCCGCATCAACGTGCGTTCGGAAGGCCAGCGCCTCCACGATGTCTTCCATCGTGGCATTGTCGGGCAGGCGCCGCATCGTCGCGATGGCCAGTTCTTTCGCGCTTGCCATTCCGGGCCCCTTCAGAACGTCTTACCGAAATCCCGCTGCTGGGGTATGGGCACGGCGCCGGGCATGTCCATGCGGGGCTTGGCGAGGAGGGCGGCCTTGCCGCCCTCGATGGCCTTGAGGATGGCCTGGTAGCGAGGATCGTCCTTTGACCTGAAGATGGCCGCGGCGTCGGGGGCGAGGCCGCCGGCGCTCTTCGCCAGGTTCCGCACCAGCACGCGGCTCCACTCGGGGTGCGTGAGATTGATGTCGGTGTGGGCGAGAGCGACGGGGTTCTGCCTCGCAGCGGCCTTGCCCTTCTTGGCCGGTGGCTCTGGCGCCGCAACCGCTCGCAAGGCATCCTGAAGCTGGGCGAACCAGGGGAGCGGCTTGCCGCCAACGTCCAGCCACGTGTCGCGCCCGCCGAAGCTGTGCGGCCGCGTCATGTCCCACGTGCCGTAGTAGGGCACGTTGGCGTCTATCCACGTGTAGATGCGGCGGCGGCTCTCGTCGTCCACGTCCTTGTACTTGGTCTCAAGCAGCTTGGTGAGGCGGCTCACCCAGGAGCCTGTGGCGAGCGGCGGGAAGTTGCCGGTCGGGCCGGGGTTGATGTGGTAGCGCTCGACGAGGCCGGGGGTGAAGACCAGGGTCTCGAAGGCCATGTTGAACAGGCGCGTCTTGTCGCCCGACAGGTCAATCCCCCCGTCGGGCGTCGCGCCGCTGTGGCACTTGACGCAATACTTGTCGAGCACGGGCTGCACTTGCTTCACAAAGTCCACCGGCCCCTCGCCCCAGGGCGGCGGCGTGATGCGGTCGGGCGGCTTGGCGAGGCGCTTCCACGACTGGAACTGCGCGGAGGGCGCGTGCGTGCGCGATTCATGGCAACCGATGCAATTCTGCGTCTCGCTATTCACAAGCTGGGTGACGGTGCCCATGCGGCGGACCTCTTTGCCGTTGGCATCGAGGGCCTGGAAGTACAGCTCGACGCCCGCGGGAGCGGTGAAGTAGACCGAGCCGTCCTCGGCCACGGGCACCGTGCCGTAGTTGTACTTCACGTAGTAGGTGCCCTCGCCGATGGCGGGATAGTGGTCGGAGTAGCGGGGGCCTTCGGTGTTGTACTTCTTGGGGAGCTGCGACATCACGCGCAGTTCCTTCACCTGGCCGCGGACGACGCCTTTGTCGAGGAGGCCCTGGTAGACGTCGAAGCAGAAGAAGCGCCCCTCGCCCTTCGCTTCGGGGGGTGGCGCGCCGGGCATGCGGTGCGGCGCCTGGCGCGGCCGCAGCGGCACGGGGCAGAAGCACGAGGTCGCGGGGTCGTCGTAGAGGAGCGCCTTGTTCCCCTTCGCGTCCATCAGGAACAGGCGGTAGCGCTGCGGGCCGCCCCTGAGCGGGCCGCCGTAGGAGACCAGGAACAGGTCCTCCTCCAGGGGATAGGGGTCGGTGTAGGACCAGGGGTAAAGGATGTCGCCCGGCCCCCAATTCGTGTCGCGCCAGTTTCTGCCCGCGGTGGGGACATAGGGGACCTCTGGCGTGATGTTGACGACGCTCTCGACGTTCTCATGGCCGAGCGTACGGTCAATGATGCCGATGGCGCCCAGCGGCGGATGGTGGTGGGCGGCCATGACGAAGATCACCTTACGGGTGCCAGGGATCTGCTTCGCCCCGTACATCGAGTTGGGCACTGTGAGCGTGTTGCCGTAGAAGAGCTGCACCCGCGTGCCGTCGGGGTTGATCGTCCAGAGCATTTCGTGGGTGAAGATGTTCTTGTCCTGGTACTCCCAGCGGGAGTATAGGATCGAGCCGTCGTCCATCACGGAGGGGGTGACATCGCAGAGGGTGCTGTACTCGAGGCGGCGGATGTCGGAGCCGTCGGGGTTCACGGTGTAGAGGGCACAGGCCAGGAAATCCTGGCACAAGGAGAATGACTCGACGCGGGTCGAGGCGAAGCAGATGCGGCCGTCGGGCAGGTAGACGGGGTTGAAATCGTGGTAGCGGCCGCTCGTGATCTGCCGCAGCCCAGTGCCGTCGGCGTTGATCTCCCAGATGTGATGGGAGTCCTCGCGCTTCGGCACGTCGCGCTTGTAGGTGAAGACGAGCCGCCTGCCGTCGTAGGACGGACTCATGTCCATGATGAAACCCGTCTTGTCCTCGAAGACGGTCTTGGCGGCGCCCGTCGCGGGGCCTGCCCTGAGCGAAGCCGAAGGGTCGAGTGTGCAGATTGCGGAGCCGACGCCGGTCATGTGCGAGTGCATCGTGGCGTTGGTGCCGCGCAGGCCGTGGCCGTTGCGCTTTAGGAACGCGATGGGCGGGCAGCGGCGGACGAAGAGCTTCTGCTCGAAGGCTGTGACTTTGGCGAGGGTGTTCTCGATCTTCAGCAGGGCGGCCAGGTCGGGCTGAGCGCCGGCGGCCACGGCGTCGCGGAGGGCCTTGAGCGTGGCTTCGTGGCCGGCGAGTTCGGCGAGGAGGCCATCAGCTTCCGCCTGGGCGCCGGGCACGGTGGCGGCGAGGCGCTGGAGTGCGCCGCGGGGCGTGGCGAGGTCAATCGCGGCGATGGCCTGGCGGGCGTTGCGGAGCTTATCGCAGAGGGCGGCGGCGCGCTCGTAGAGCGGTTGCCAGCGGGGGTCGTCGGGCTTGGCGCCCGCGGCGCGGAGGGCGTCGGCCTCCTTGCGGAGCGGCTCGCCCGCCGTGCCCAGCTCCTTGAGACACCCCTCGACAAGCGTCATCTTGTCCACGCCGTAGAGCTTCCGCCCATCGAGCGTCGTCACCGACACGTCCTTGTACTCCGCCGCCGTGGCCCAGGTGCCGAGGCCGATGCCGCCGGCGGGATACGTGTCGTCCTTCATGTCGTGGATCAGTTTGCCGTCGAGGTAGCACTTGATCGAGGGGCCGTGCACAACGACCTTGATGTCGTACCACCTGCCCGTCTCGATGCGGCCTGGGACGTGCGCGAACTCCCGCTTGGGGCGCGTTTCGACCGCGTGGGCATTGTTGCCCCAGCCGCCGATATTCCACCAGTAGAAGTGCTGGCGGTCCTTCACGCGGAAGAGGACAAGGAAGCCCTCGGCGCCGCCGGTCTTTCGGGCCTTGACCTCGTAGACGTAATCGGTCCAGTTGGCGGGACCTGCCCCGAGCGAAGTCGAGGGGTCGGCGAAGGCGCGGCAGTCGGCCTTCAGCTCCGTCTGCGCGTACACCTCGCCTTCGGCCTTCCAGATGCCCGCAGTGGGCGTCCAGCCATCGAAGGGCCGGGCCTTGACCGCCCCCTCCCCCGCCATCAGGGGCGAGGCCAACATGGCCAACGCAACAACACATCGCACCGGCATCGTCTTGGCATCTCCTGTCCTGTGGTCGGGCGTGCACAGCCCTCAGTCCGCGGCCGACATCCGCCTTCCGCTAGGATACACAGAACGGCCCGACTTGTCCACCCTCCCTTGGCGGGTGACAGGGCAACTCACTTGCGCAGCCTTGGTGCAGGCCCGCAGAAGAACGTGTATGGAAGCCTCACAGAAAAGGGGGCCTCGCCCTCACCGACCTCGTGTCGGTGGGGCAAGCCCAGTGGGGGCGGCCGGTGGGGCCAACTCCCTTTTCCGCAGCACATGCGCCCCGCCAAGAGAATGGAGTACTACGACCTGGCCCCGGAGCCCTCCGAAGCTGAGGAGGGGGCCTGAGACCGTGCGTCAGCCTGTTGGAGTGCGGCGGCTCGACGCCGCTTTCGCTCACGAGAGCCAAGGAAGTAGAAAATTGAGGTCTGACCCCCACCCCTCACGCACCGCCAGAAAAATGGAGTACTACGACCTGACCCCAGAGGAATGCCGCCCCGCTTCGGGGGCTGGGCCCGGGGGACAAGAGGGCGGACTCGCCCGTCATTCCCCCACGGTTCGCAAGGCCTCAGCACTCCGTCTTCCGCAGCACACGCGCCCTGCCAGAAAAATGGAGTACTACGACCTGACCCCAAAGCTGCAGGCCGCGACCCACATCCGCACTCCGTTAGGATACACAGAAATGGCTGACATGTCCACCCTTCTTGGACAGAGCGGGTGCGTGCCCCCCCGCGGTTGGCCATGAGAGGGCTAAGCCTCCGTAGGAGGCGGCGGAGTAAAGCCCACGGTGAGGCCCTGCGAACCGTGGGATCGCCGACGCCGCCCAGACCCTCCCCCCGTCCCGCAGCCCCCGAAGTGGGGCGGCGGAACCGCTCTCCGAGGGCCGTGGCCGGGCCCGAGGCTCCGCCGCCCCGCTTCGGGGGCTGGGCCCGGGGGACAAGAGGGCGGACTCGCCCGTCATTCTCCCACGGTTCGCAGGGCCTCATCCTTCGGCTTCGCTCAGGACGGCCTATATTCCGCCGCCCCAAATGGGGCTGGGCCCATCGCCCAATGCGCGCCTTCCCCAATCCTGGTGAAGTCAAGTCGCAGCACCCCGTCTTCCGCAGCACACGCGCCCCGCCAAAAGAATGGAGTACTACGACCTGACCCCGAAGCCCTCCGAAGCTGAGGAAGGGGCCTGAGACCGCGCGTCAGCCCGTTGGAGTGCGGCGGCTCGACGCCGCTTTCGCCCGCGAGAGCAAAGAAAGTAGAAGATTGAGGTCTGACCCCGCGCCACCGCGCCAGGGAGCGACCCGCGGCCCAGCCTCCGAAGGAGGCGGCGGAGTATGGCCCACGGTGAGGCCCTGCGAACCGTGGGATCGCCGACGCCGCCCAAACCCTCCCCCTGGTCCCTCAGCCCCCGAAGCGGGGCGGCGGAGCGCCGGGCCACCGCGGTTCCGCCGCCCCGCTTCGGGGGCTGGGCCCGCGGGAGAAGAGGGCGGGCTCGCCCGGCGCTCCCCCACGGTTCGCAGAGCCTCACCGTGGGCTTTATTCCATCGCCCCTGACGGGGCTGGACCTATCGTCCAGAGCTCGTCTTCCCCAAAGCCTTGACCCTCACAGACCGCACGAGATCACACGCACCCTGGCAAAGCTGCGGCAACCGGTTCGCGCAGCTCTGGTCCATCCCGCACCGTCGCCTCCACGGGGCTTGACTTTCGCGGTTGCCCGCGCCATACTGCCAGAGCGCCCGCGTGAACCCAGCCGCGCTTGGGAGCCTGGCGATGATCCCCTACATCTGTTCGTGTGGCAGGAGGTACGAGCTACCAGCCGACAGGGCCGGCGTCCGGTTGAAGTGCGCGGCGTGTGGCGCCGTGGGGCACGCGCCCGCAGCGGTGGACCTGTCTGCCACGCCGCCGGCCTCTACACTCTTGGAATCTGCTTCGCCTGCCCTTCCGGAATCCGTGGAGCCATGTGCGGACAGCACTGAGGAAGTGGGGAGGGCATCTGGGCTGAAGGGGTTTCTGCGTGCCAACGCTTATAGGGCCTATGTTGCTGCGTTGCTGATCCTCGTCGCGCTTCTTCTCCAGCCCTGGAACTGGAACTGGAGCGCCGAACGGCGGACCCCGACCACAAGTCTTGATCTGTTGCAGATCGCAGGTGAGTCCTTGTTCATCCTGATGGTCTATGGGCTTTGGCGAGTTGTTCCTGTCTGGTTGACTCCCTATGAGGGAACCAAGGTCCGCCCATGGCGAGAAGCCGCTCTGGCCCTTGGTGCGTTGTTCGGGTATTGGCTGGTTCGGCTTGGGCATCGTTACTTTCTTTGGCAGCCATGATAGGGAACGCGCTGGTCGGGTTCCCGAGTCAGTTGCGGCGGCGCACCGGGCCGAGCGAACAGCGGAGAGCGCCAATGGCTGAAGATTCAACCCAAGACTTGCTGGCGATTGCCCAGAGCATGCGCGGGCAGGCGCAGGACACACGCAGACTGGATGACTTGCAGCGGCGGTGGGTGAGAAAGGTCCTGGCCGACAAGGTCACGCGCAAGGCATTCCTGAAGGTCGCCGACAGGCACCAGAGCGAGGAGGTAAGGGCTGGCTTCGCCTCTCTGCGCGACGAGATCCTGAACGCGATTCAGGCGCTTCGCGGCCCCCTTGAAGGCACCAACAGAAAGGAACGGACGTGGCCCAGGCTCTGGGGGACGCCCCAGCTTGAGTGTTTCACAGATTGCGAGTTCCTGGAGCACTTGGCCGCCGACGCACAGTCCCTGGTTACTCTCTCAGATGCGACAGGGCAGACTGCCTACTGTGTTGCGTCACAGGTCCGGGAGCGCCTGACGTTCTGGCGGGACGCCGGCTTCGGTTACCTTACCCTCTTGGCGAAGAGGGCTGGAAGTGGGGTTGGCAAAGAGTTCTACAAGGCGATGAACGAGGCTACGCGCGCGATTGGGGAGTTGACATTTGCCCTGTTCGACTCCACAGACCTGAACTGCAACGAATGCGGGCGTTGGCAAACCGCCAACACCTTGATTCAGGTGTACTGCTGGACCGATGCTGCCGCAGAGAGCGAGGTGTGCTCTCGCTTCAGGCAGTACACGTTCGGGGAATATGAAGACGGGGAGCCGGTTCGGTTGATTGAGAGAAATGACCTGAAACAAGCTCTAGAGCCGCTCAATTCGTCTGCGGCTCTTCCGGGCAAGGAAGTTCTGGACGGCATAGAAGGCTTGTCGAAGTTCCTCTTAGGCTCGCGGGCTGCGGGGGAGAGGCGGGTAGTAGTTGGCGCTACTCTCGCAGTTGCCGGTGTAGCGGCCATCTGTGTCCTGCCGTGGGGCCTTGGCTGGCAATGGTTGGCAGATCACCCCAACCGGCTCGGGATATACGGGGCGGCGATCATGGTCTGCCTCGGGCTATGTTGGACTGTTGCATTCCCAAAACACAAGACCTGGTCACTTGGCGCCGTAGTACTGGGCGGCGGACTGGCGTTGCTGACGATACTGGGGAGATAAGGGAGCCGGCACCCGGCACCCTGACTCTGCATCCGCGAGAGCGAGTACACGCTGGCCGTGCTCTCGTCCCGCTACCTGGAGAGCGGGAACACGCAGGAAGAAGCGATCGTCTGCAAGGCGCTGGATATGGCGGAGCGGAAGCGGCGGCTCGTGCCCTTGATCATCAAGAAGGTCGAGCGGCCCGCCTGGCTCTACAGCATCGTGGGGATTGATTTCACGTAGCACTTCAGCCGTCTGAAGAGCCTGCCCCCACCGACCCTGCGTCGGTGGAGCAAGGGATTGGCAGCTAGAGAGAGCCGCACCCCACCCCCTCGCCCCCTCCCCGTCCGCCATCGGGCGGACGGGGAGGGGGATGGGGGGAGGGGCATCGCCGGGTAGCGTCCAGACCTTCGCTCCACCGAGACAGGCTCGGTGGGGGCGAAGAAACTGCAAGCACCGGGCACTCCAGACGGCTGACGTGTTGCGATTTCACGAAGCCGAGGCCGCTGGTTGATCCGTGGGACAAGCTGAGGAAGCTGCTCGCGAAGTCGCCGTGAGGGGTGGCCGGACCGACTACAAACCGACTGCCGACCGATTCTTGAAAAAATCTTATGGCGAGCGGCGTCGCCAGAGGTGTCGAATCCCCCAGCACTTGCGGCGATGGCCGCCGCCATAGACGCGAGAGTTACTGGCGAGTCCTCGGACGCGACCCGTATATAAGGGTGGAGGGGAAGAGGGAAGTGGAAGTGAGAGTGAGAGTGAGAGTGAGAGGGAAAGGGAAAGTGAGAGGGAAAGTGAGAGGGAAAGATGAAGGGGAGGAGGGGTGAAGGGCGAAGGATGGCGCCCCCCCCGCCCCCCTCGGATTGACTCGCGTGGCGCAATGTTGAGCCACATTGAGCCACATTTGGCTGGACCGCCGTGGAAGGGCGACAATCGC
>VGYV01000044.1 GCA_016872855.1 Planctomycetota bacterium | reverse complement strand
TCTCGCGGCGGAGTTGCGCGTTGGTGGCCGCCGCGGCGCACTTCTTCACCACGGAGGTGCCGAAGGGCGAGAATGACCCCGCGATCTCAGCGGCGAGTAACTTCATGAGGATCGCGTAGTAGGAGTGGACGGCGAATAGGAGCGGCGCCGGCTTGCTTCCCGTCACGTGATAGTGGGAGGCGAGTTTGGCAACTTTCGGGTTCTTCCCCTCGATGTTGTAGCCGCAGACCTCACCGAAGAGAAGCTTCCACTGGTTGAAGAACATCTTGGCCTTGCGGCTGCGGGTCTGTGTGATGGCCCGGTAGAGCGCCGCGATCGCGGCGGCCGGCACGGAGCTGTCGGCCCCGAAGTGCTCCGCCAGGCGTTCGGGGGTGAACGAGTTGCCCCGCGCTCCCAGCGACACGATGGCGCGGAGGAGGCGCTCGACCGTGTGGCGGGTGACGGGCTTGGGGTCCTCGACCTCCCACTTGCCGCTGCGGTAGCGAACGAAGACGATGGCCTCGCCATCGCAGCCCACCCCGAGGAGGCGCTCGGGGCGATAGCCCTCGACCCGCTCGAAGTCCTCGATCCGCTGCTTGATCTGCGCGACCACGTGCTTTGCGCCGGGCGAGCCAGGGTCCTCGGTGATCTTCTGCGGGCCTTTCGGGTGCTTGTATTCCAGGAGAACGCCCTGGTAGGTAGAGTCCACGCGGCCGCCGCCGATGGTGTACTCGTGGCGGCCCTTCACCTGGAGGCCCGCGAGGGAGATGAACTCGTCGAGCAGCTTGTTGCACTCGTGACGGATGTCCTCTTCGGAGCCGGCAGCCTGCGCTGCGGCGAGCATGGCATCGGCCATCTTCCGAGCGTGGCTGCCGATCAGCCGCTCGAGGTCGGCAATCGCCTGTCGCATGGGAAGCTCCCGCGGGAAGCCCGATCCCGAAGTGTGCCTTTGGCGGAAAGCATACCAGATGGCCACAAGGCTTTCAAGGCCAAGAGACTCCGCGGGCAATCGCCGCTTGACACCCACGGCCTGGGGGCGTAGAATACATGGGCAGTGTTGGGGACGTAGCTCAATTGGGAGAGCGCTAGAATCGCACTCTAGAGGTCGGGGGTTCGAATCCCCTCGTCTCCACCAGCGTAAGTTATTGACAGTCCAATGCTTGCGTCGGTTGCTCATTTCGCAGATTGTGCCGGCTTGGAGGGGCTTTGTAGTGGTTTTCCGCCATGAATACTGCCGGATCGCCCTTCCGATCGCGCCATCGCCGGTTCCATCGCCTTTCGCACCGGTCGCGTAAGCTCTTCCGCTGACACAACTTGCGGCATGGTCTCGCAATGACGAGGAGCGCCGCGCCGCGCGCGAGCGCTAGAGCGCCGTTCCAGAGGTCGAGCGCGCACTCCGCCTCCGCATCACGATTCAGATGCACGTCCTGTGCAACTGCCAGACGCGTCTAGGTGCTGGTTGAGGTCGGAGCGGAACCCGCGCACCCGCCTGCCCCGGAGCCCGACACGCAGGCTCGTGCTCTTGGGACAGCGCGGTGCCTGATCCAGCGACTCAAGGCCGTCGAGCGGTCCTCCGTCGCCGGGCCAGAACGCTACGGTACTGCCTGGCCTGGGCCAAGGTGGGGAATCGGCGAGGGGCATCCTCGGGTGTGTTCGGCAAGGGTGTGAACCCGGGCCGCTCAAGCTGGTCTGCTGCCTCCCAGAAGAACCCTGCGGCACCTTTCATGATATGCCTCATCACCTGGGGATAGGGCCAGGCGGGGTCCACGTCGTCGAAGCGCCTCTGCAGGATGATCGAGCCCGTGTCCACCCCCTCGTCCACCCGGTGAATGGTCAGCCCGTAGCAGGGCGGCTCCGCGCCGTGCGACCAGAGGGCCGCCATTCGCCCCCGGAACCTGGGCAGCAGCGACGCGTGGCGGTTGAGGAAGCCCCAGCGCGGGACGGACAGCACCTCGCTCCGAAGCAACAGCTCCGACTGGTTGAGCACGGCGTCCGGCGCGAGTTCCCGGAGCAGCGCGCGGAACTCGGGGCCGTTCGGGTCGCTGATGCGGTGCATGGGGACTCCCTTGGAACGCGCCATTCCTTCCACACTGCGCGGGTCTCGGGCACCCAGCAGTCGGGCGCGGAGGCGGAGGAGCAGCGCGGCAAGGAACCCGCGCGGCTCCAGGATGAGCCACAGGGTCCGCAGCGCTTCGAGCCGCTCGCGCGGCGACCCGCGCTTCTCGCCCGCGCTCCGGCGCCCGGCGAGGAACACCGCCAAAATCCGCTCGGGGTGCATCGCGATGACCTGCCGAAGGAACGGGCCAAGAAAGAGGGGTTCCTCCTGGCACAAGATGGCGAGCTTCATTTCACAGCCCCCCTTCCGCGACGATCTCGACCGTGCCCTTGGCCCCATCGAGCCGCAGTGGGTCGCCGGTGTGGAGCCGTTCGGCCGCCCCACGCACGCCGATGACCGCCGGGATGCCCATCTCGCGGGCCACGATGGCCGAGTGGGACAGCATGCTTCCGCGTTCCACGACCAGGCCGCTGATCGCGGGAAACAGGACTACCCAGCCGGGATCCGTCTGTCGAGCAACGAGGATTCTCCTGTCGAGCTTGGCCGAGCCGTCCGGCTCGAGGAGGACGACCGCAGGTGCTTCCACGACACCGGGGCACGCACCCAACCCTGACAGGACAGTGCCCTTCCCAGCCGCATGGGAGTCGGGTTCCGGCAACTCGGGCTCGCCTGCGCCATAGGTGACGAAGTGGTCTGGCAGGGGCGGCATGGCCCGGTAGCGGCGGTACTCCTCTCGACGCGCGCTAGCCAGCGTCTGCAGGTCCGTCGTCGAATCACCCCGGACGAATGCCCGTACCTCCTCGAGTTCCAGGTAGAAGATGTCCTCCGGCGCGTCCAGGACGCGCCCCTCGGCGAAGTGGCGGCCAATCGAGCGGAAGATGCTTCGAACAAGTGCGTAGGCGCGCGTGCGGGCCAGGCGCTGGTTTTCGCGATTCCGCACCGCCGCCCGCGCGCATCGGAGAACCCAGCGATAGAGGGTTCGCCTGAAGAAGCCAAGCCCGGCGAGGCGTTGGGCGATTTGCCGTTCGGCATCCTGCCTGGTCGCATTTTGCCTGGCGTGCGAGCCGTCCCGTCGCTCGGGTGGGCGTCGGAGGTGCTCCTGGATGACGGCGACGCAGAAGGTCGGGTCGTCGCGCATCGGCACGGATTCGAGCTTGAGTTCGCCAATGCACCGGTCGCCAAAGTGCTGGAGATACCGCTCGAACGCGGGGCCGGCCTGGGGATGCTGCCGAATGAGGTCGAGCGCCTCGGATGGTGGGAGGGCACGGACCCGCTCGGCCACTGGTGCGTCCGCTGCGATGAGGCCGGCCAGCGCGGCGAGCTGCTCGGCGACCTGGGTGCTCTCGATGTCCCCCTGGCCGCAGATCAGGGCGTTCTGAAGCGAGCCGTCGGGGTCCACCCCCCATGCCACGGTGAGCTTCTTGAGCATCCCGTAGAAGACCATCGCCTCGAAGTCGTTGATGATGGGCGCCTTCCAGTGCCAGAGGACCTGCTCCTCGAGTTCGCGGAACTTGTCGAGGGCCTCGCGTGCCGAGAGCGCGGCGAAGTCGAGCGTCGAGAAGCGGCCATGGACCTCATCGAAGCTGCGATGAAACTGCCTGATGCGCCTGGGCAGCGAGCGGTGCAGCAGGGCCGCCCGCACGCCCACGCGCAGCAGGCGCGGCAGCTCCACGAGGTACCGCCGCCACCAGGCGATGGGGGCTTCCTCCGCGGCCTCCGCGTCGTGCAAGCCCATCATCCCCTCCATGAAGCCCTTGTTCCAGCGGAAGCCGGGCAGGAGCGCGACCAAGCGATACCAGTTCAGGAGATTGTAGTAGACCCGGCCGTGGATGAGGCCGAGCATGTTCCACAGCATCTCGTCGTGCCGCAGAATCTCCTTCCGGCTCAGGCCCAGCACCTGGCAGAACTGCCAGTAGACGGCACGGTACGCCATGCGGATGAACGAGAACGTCAGCGGGAGGGTGATGCCGGGGTAGCTCTCGATGATGTTCGAGTTGTCCCACACCTGCTTCGCGCCCGTTCGCGGGGCCAGCCCTGTGATCGGCCTGGCCTGGAGGAACACCACCCGTCCGTCGGCCACTGCGAACTCGATGTCGAGCGGCCCTCCCGCGGCCGCCTCCACCTGCAGCGAGAGGCGGGCGAGTTCGCGCAGCGTCGCGTCCGCGAGCGAAGCAGCATGAACGCCCTCGGGCGGAACCGCCGCGCGGTGCGTTCCCCCGCCGGGCGCCGGGGCGAACCGCTCGGTCTTTTCGGCGATGCGGCGGGACGCGACCGTGCCGTCGCGCCCCAGCACGAACGTGTCGGCGTCGAGCGCCCCCGACACCAGCCCCTCGCCCAGCCCCCACACGGAACTCACCAGAATCTCGTCGGGCCTGCGGCTCGAAGGGTTCACAGTGAAGAGGACCCCCGACGCTTCGGGCACGACCATGTGTTGGACGACCACCGCCATCGCCGGGCGGCTTGCGGCGTTCGCCCGGGCGCGGTACGCCACGGCGCGCTCGCCGTAGAGCGACCGCCAGCAGCCGAGCACGGCCTCCGACAAAGCCCCTCGGCTGGCGACGTTGAGGAACGTCTCCATCTGGCCGGCATAAGAGTGCTGCGCCGCGTCCTCCTCGGCCGCCGACGACCGGACGGCAAGCGGCGTGCGGCCCGCGCCCAGGGCGGCCCAGGCGTCGTCCAGCGCCGCCTCGACCTCGCCAGGCAACGCGGCAGGGATGGCATCCTCGGGACACGCCAGGCGGAATGCCTCGGTCGTGAGCACGGCGAAGTCCGGCACGGGCAGGCCAAGAGCGAGCAGGCGGTAGAGCCCCGCCGCTTTCCCGCCGACATCCGCCGCGCCAGCCGGCTCGTGCTTCGTTCGCAGCAGCTTCACGCGGCTACCCTCGCCATCAGAACCCAGAACGAGACACCCACGTAGAAGAGCACAATGAACAACTGCATTGCCATGCGGAAGGGTGCGGGCTCGGCTCTCCACGGTCGCGCGCACACGAAGCAGCACAAGGCAACCATCGCGCCGACCGCAAGGCCAATCCATGCGCAGTCGAAGAGCCGGTGAACTGCCAGGCCGCCGATCGCAAACGCCAGGGCGACCTGGCTGATGGTAAGCGTCACGGCGCCGCCCAGGCCAAGCCGCTTCGAGTAGGAGTCCGCCCCCGATGGCTCCTCGTCCCGCGAGTAGGTCTTTCGGGCGAACTCGAACACATTGAACACCGCCCAGTTGGCGGCGGCGAACGCCAGGCGGCCCCGGTGTCTGATGCTCGACGTAACGCGCTGCGCCGCTTAGGCTTTCGCCTCGCCTGCCTGCCCGGCCTCCGCTCTCCTACTCCCTTGGCCAACGCGTCCTTGCGCCCAACCCCTTCTGCCCTTTTCACCATCGGGATACCGTGGCGTTGGGCAGCGACTTCTTCAGCTCCGCAATGCCGGCGTCCGTCACCTGCGTCCCCCGAAGGTCCAGAATCTGCAGCTTCCTCAACTGCTTCAGACAATCCAGGCCGGCGTCCGTTACCTGCGTACCGCTGAGCCAAAGCTCGCACAACCCGTTCAACTCCTTCAGACGTGCCAGGCCGGCGTCCATCACCTGCGTGTTGCGGAGGTCAAGCGACAGCAGCCCCTTCAGCTCCTTCAGGTGAGCCAGGCCGGCATCGCTCACCTGCGTCCTCCCAAGGGTGAGGATCTGCAACCCCCTCAAGTTCCTCAGGTGACCCAGGCCGGCATCCGTGACCTTTGTTTCCGAAAGGCCCAGCCGCTGCAACCCCCTCAACTCCTTCAGGCAAGCCAGGCCGGCATCCGTCACCTGGGTCTCATTGAGATAGAGCTGCCGCAGCTCCTTCAACTCCGCCAGGTGAGCCAAGCCGGCGTCCGTCACGGTCGTCAACGATAGCTTCAGCTCCTGCAATCCCTGCAATTCCCTCAGGTGAGTCAGGCCCGCGTCGGTCACCCGCGTCTTCTCAAGGTCAAGGGACCTCAGCCCCTTCAACTCCTTGAGGTCAGCCATGCCGGCGTCGGCCACCAGCGTGCCCTTAAGATCAAGCCTCTGCAACCCTCTCAACTCCTTCAGGTGGGCCAGGCCGGCATCCGTCACCTTCGTTCCCGAAAGGCCGAGCCATTGCAGCCCCCTCAACTCCCTCAGGTGAGCCAGGCCGGCATCGGTTACCTGCGTCTGCTCGAGTCTAAGCTCCCGCAACCCCTTCAACTCCTTGAGATGGGTCAGGCCGGCGTCCGTCACCGCCGTGCCCCAAAGCCAGAGCGACTGCAACCCCTTCAACTCCTCCAGGTGCACCAGGCCGGCATCCGTCACCCCCGTGCCCAGAAGGTTGAGCGACTGCAACCCCTTCAACTCCTTCAGGTGCACCAGGCCGGCATCCGTCACCTTCCTGCAAACACGCACGCTCAGCGACTGCAATCCCTTCAGTTCCTTCAGGTGAGCCAGACCGGCGTCCGTTACTCGCGTGAACGAAAGCTCAAGCTCACGCAACCCCTCCAGTTCCTTCAGGTGAGCCAGGCCTGCGTCCGTCACTCGCGTCTGCTGGAGCGAGAGCACCCGCAACCCCTTCAACCCCTTCAGGTGCACCAGCCCGGCGTCCGTCACCTGCTTGCCCAGAAGGTCAAGCGTCTGCAACCCCTTCACGTTCTTCAGGCGTACCAGATCGTCATCCGCTGTGGCCGTGGGCGGTTCCGGCGCCTCAGTGCCGAACTGGCGGCCCGGCTCCTTCCCGGGAGTGGCAGGCGGCTTGGAGGGCCGGGAGCGGTCCTCAACCTGCGTCCCCGGAGGCGGGGTGTAGGTGAAGAAGTCCTTCTTGAGGCCTGAGTTGACCTTGAGTTCGCTGAGCGTCTCCAACGGGCGTTCCTTGCCACGCGCATCGGTTAGCGTCATGGACAGGACGATGCCCGAGGCATCGTCGAAATGGATGACGCTCCGCGCAGGGACGTCTTGCTCCTTGGGTCCTCCGCCCTTGCCGGGCTGCGGCTCGTCGGATTGCTCGATGATTGTCGCGGCCCGTCCAGCGAATGTCCCCTTGCCGACGAGCTTCAGGTTCTTGGCCTTCCTCATTTCTGCCGCGGAGCCTGGGTAGAGAGTGAGGAGGCAGGGCATGGCGTCGGGCAGGCCGTCCTCGGGGGCGCGCTCCTTTGCCGCCTTGCGTCCGCCCTCCACTTGCGTCTCGGTCCAGAGGAACTGGCCGTCAGACACCTCAAGGAGGGTCGTTGTGGGAGGGTGGCCGTCGCCCTTGGCCTTGCGCTTCGCAGGGTCGGCGGGAACCATGGTGGTCGTGTGCCGGAAGAGCCACGTCTTGCCCTCGCGGAGCCCGTGGAGTTCTCCCGTGATTACCGCGTCTTCGTCGAAGCCCGTCTCGTTCCCGGGGAGGCTGGTGGTGTACTTGAGCGAGAAGTCGCTGACCCCGGCCGCGGCCTTCGCGATGCGATCCAGGGCCTGCTCGAGCGTCTCGCCTCGCTCCTCCCCCTTTCTGGCGACGGTGATGGCGAAGATGTGGATGTGCGAGCAGTAGGGGAGCTTGATGGACTTCAGCACGCGGCTCGCATCCAGGGGGATGGTGACCACCCAGATGCGGCACTTCTTCTCCTCCTTCGAGTACTCTCCCTTGCCGCCGGCGTCCACGGCGATCCGCTGGGCGCTCTCGACGCCGATCTTCTCGCCAAACTGTGCATCCTTGCACCAGTCCGTCACCTTCAGGTCGGCCTCCACCGCGCCGTCGGTGTAGATGACGGTGAGCTTCTCCTGCGGGTCGGTATCGGTGGCTGTGACGAGCAGGTGGAGCTCCCCGGCCTTGCCGTCCAGCGGAATGGTCTGCCCGGCGCACGCCACGTTGTTCTTCTTCCCCTTTGCGGTCGAGGGGAACTCGAAGGCGGTCTTTACGTCCTTCGGCTCAAAGAGGCCGGCCTTCGGCATGTTCTCGGCGGGGAAGGACTGCTTCCACCGGTCGAAGTCGGAGGCCCTGCGGTCATCCTCGCTGGTGAAGGCGTTGTTGTTGAAGATCTTGGAGATGTCCACGGCCTGGAGACCAACCTTGGGTTGTTTGGGGGCGGGCAGGGCTTGGGCGCGGAGGGCGGGGAGTTTGTCGCGGACGGAGGCGAGGTGTTTGGTGTTGGCGTGGGCCTTCTCGAAGGCGTCGAGGAGGGCGAGCAGCCGTTGGGCTTCAGCCTTGGTGGGCTTGGGCTTGGCGGCCTCCTCGATCTCGGCCCAGGCCTTGCGGGCGGCGACCTCGGCGGCGCCGAGGGTGAGAGCAGCGAGCCGGCCCTTATAGCACGATACACCCGGCGGGTTGCCCGCGGCATTGATGGCCTTCTCGGCCAGGGCGGGGTCCTCGCCCTCGGCGATGCGGAAGACGGCCTCGGCAAGGTGCGAACGCTCGTCGTCCTTGAGCACCACCGCGGCGTAGGCGAGGGCCTGCTTGGCCGTCAGGTCCACCACGCGGCGGGTTACGGGTTCCTTGGCGGTCTTGATGGTGATGACGCCGTTCTCGACCCCCGTGACGTTGCCGAGTGCGCCTTCGATGGAGATTGTGCCCTTCCGGGCCGCGACGCCTTTCTCGACGGCGGCCCAGAACTCTCTGAGGAGCCTCGCCGCCTCCTGGTCGGCCTTCACCATGTCAACAACTGTGGGCGGCGTGTCCCCACGCCGCGGGTCGCGGGGTGTGGACACCCCGCCCACAATCTTGGCCAGGAGGGCATCGGCGGCAGGGAAGTCGCGCTTCCTGAAGAGCGCCCAGAGCTTGTCCGATTCGGCCTGGTAGGCGGCGAGGGTAGCGGCCGCAGCGGCTTGGGCGACGCCTTCCTTCGGCTCGGCAGGCGCCTCGGCGGGCTGGTCGGGCGCCTTGACGGGGGGCTGGGGCGCGAGGCCGGCGAAGGGGTCCTTGTTCGGCTCGCGGCGGATGCGCTCCAGCATCTCCCGCTCGCAGTAGAAGAGCGTTTGCGGCACGATGGAGTCTCTGTCCCCCCGACGCCACCAAATGGCGATGTCTGCTTCACCCATCATGTCCTTGTGCTCGGCCCAGATGCGGTGCCAGCCGGCGCCGAGGCGCACGGAGGCGGGGTCGCCGGCGCCCCTGTTCGCCGCCCAATCGTCAATGACCTTCCTGCCGTCCAGGTAGAGCCGCGCCCCGTCGTCGCGCCAGAGCCAGAAGGTGTACTCCCCGGCTTCGGGGATGTAGAGCCACCCAACGAGTCGAGTCGAGAAGCCATCCGCAGGGACGTTGGGCGCGGGAGCTCTTCTGTCCCAGCTAAGATTGACCCAGGATGCGCGCTGAGCGACGACGAAGCGTTCGTGGTTCTGGCCGGCGTAGAAGGCGACCGCCAGGCCCTTCTCCAGTTGCGGAGGGACATTGGGCGGCCGGTCCTCTTCAATCGCGGCCACTGTGACCTGATGGACGGGGACCGGCACGCTGCGCTGCAGGCGGAAATCGGCCCCGTAGTTCTGCCGATGGCCGAACCGAGCGGCGGGAAGCTCGAACTTCATCTGGGTCCACTGGCCCGTGCCGCGCAGGTGTTGCTGCGGCGTTTGTCTCCAGATTGGCCACTCGTCTGGTTCGCCGGGATGCTCGATGTGCGAATCATAGTTGATGTGCGCGACGCCCGGCGCGGTGTCCAGGAGCGTGATGGTGACGAGAGCTGTCCTCGCGCAGTCGGCTTGGAAGAGCCTCGCGAAATCGTCTGCCGCGCGGAAGTAGAGGTAGCCGCGGCCCGTGCAGAGAGCAGACTTCCCTTCGTGCTCGGCGGTGGTGAACTGGCCGTCGCCCTCCGACACTGCCGCCAGCCCCTTGCTCTCGGATGGCGCCGTGAAGGACACGGTACCGAGAACCGGAACCCCGACCTCGGGCGTCTTTGACTTGGGGGGCGGGAGAGTCTTCGGCTCGGGGGGCGTGGGCCGCTTGACCTCGGGCGGCGTAGTCTTCTTGGCGACCACTGGCGTCTTGGCGGTCACTTCGGGGGGGCTAGCGGTTGTCGGTTTTCGGTTGTCGGGTACGGAGGTGGCGGTGTCGGGGGGCTTGCCGCCTGAGCGAAGGGCGATGATGAGGCCGGCGACGACGATGATGGCAGCAATGGCGGCGACGGCGACGCGGGTGGTGCGGCTGCGGGGCGGGCGCTGGGCCTCGGCGCGGGCCTCGCGCTCGCGGCGCTTGCCCTCGGTCATCTCGAGGGTCGGGGCCTCGGCAATCATGGCCCGCCCCTCCGCACGCGCAGCGGCGCCGACGCTTTGGAGCTTGCCGAGGCCATTCAGGTCGTGTAGCAATGCGTTGGCCGTGGGGTAGCGTGCCTCGGGGTTCTTGCGGAGGAGGCGGTCAATGATGTGGCAGAGGCGGCGGTCAACGCGCGGGGCGAGGGTGGCCAGGGGCGGGGCGGGCTCGTTCGCTTGCTTGATGAGGATCTCGGAGAAGCCCTTGCCTTCGAACGGCGGGCGGCCGGCCAGGATGCAGAAGATCGTGGCGGCGAGGGAGTAGAGGTCGGAGCGATGGTCGGCCTCGACCCCCTTGGCCATCTCGGGGGCGACGTAGGCGGGGGTGCCGACTACGGCGCCATCCGCCGTGACCTCCACGTCGCCCTCGGTGTGCTTGGCGAGGCCGAAGTCAGTCACCCGCACCTCGCCCTTCTTGTCGAGCATGATGTTGGCGGGCTTGATGTCGCGGTGGACGATTCCCTCCTCGTGCGCTGCGGCGAGGGCGCTGGCGACCTCCTTCATGACGTGGAGCGCGCGGTCGGGCTCGAGCGGCCCGTCGCGCCGCACCATGTCGGCAAGCGTCTCGCCGTCCACAAACTCCATTGCGAAGAAGTAGTAGCCGTCCACGAAGCCCACGTCGAATGCCTGCACGATGTTCGGGTGGCGGAGTCGTGCGGCGGAGCGCGCCTCGCGGAGGAAGCGTTGGACAAATGCCTCGTTCTCCGCGAACTTCTTGGGGAGGATTTTGAGGGCGACGAGCCGGTCCATCGAGACCTGGCGTGCCTTGAGCACGGTGCCCATGCCGCCCTTGCCGAGTCGGCCGAGCAGCTCGAATCCGCCGAGGCGTTTGGGCTCCTGGGACTGGTCCTTTGGCTCCTGCGGGGGCGTGGGCTTGGCCATAGGGCCGCTCCTCTCTGACGCCGGCGCGCCTGCTGCAACCCCCAAGCGCATGTCATTATGCGCCGGGCCGGAACGGAAGTCAACCACTTACCCCAAAACGCCCTGTCGAAGGGCGAGCTTGTGGACCTTGCCAGTCTGGGTGCGGGGTAAGTCGTTCCGCACCTCGAATGCAGCGGGGAGCATGTAGCGGGGGAGGCGCTCGCGGCAGAAGGCGGCCAGCTCGCCTGCCTCTGCCGCTGCTCCCGGGCGAAGGACGACGAATGCCTTCGGCACCTCGCCGTGCATGGCGTCGGGCACGCCGATGACCGCCGCCTCCGCCACGGCCGGGTGCTCGCACAGCACGGTCTCGATCTCGTTGGGCACGATCTTCTCGCCCGCGCGGATGATGAGGTCCTTCTTGCGGCCAGTGAGCCACAGGTAGCCGTCGGCGTCCACGCGGGCCAGGTCGCCTGTGCGGAACCAGCCGTCAGGGGTGAAGGCGGCGGGAGTGTCGGCCGGGCGGTTGTGGTAGCCGGGGGTCACGCAGTCGCCGCGAAGCCACAGCTCGCCCTCCTGCCCTCGGGGGAGGGTCTGGGCCTGGTCGTCCACCACGCGGGCTTCCACCCAGGGGAGGAGGCGCCCAGCCGAGCCAGGGCGGTTGGCGCCCGGCTGGTTCACGGCGACGACGGGGGAGGTCTCGGTGAGGCCGTAGCCGCTCAGGAGTGGCACGCCGAAGAGCCCTTCGACGGCGGCGGGGAGCCCGGCCCTGAGCGGCTCGCCGCCTGCGACGAGGATTTTGGCGCTGCTCAGGTCGAGCCCCTCCGGCCGCCCGGAGCGGACCAGTTCGGCGTACATGGCGGGCACCGCGAAGCAGCAGGTCACGCGGCGCTGGGCAATCACCTGGAAGACCCGGAGCGCGGAGAAGCGCGCCACACAGGCCGTCGTGTTCCCACCCAGCAACGGGATGAGCATCGAGGTGGTCAGCCCGAACGCGTGGAACAGGGGCAGGACCGCGAGGAAGACATCGGCCTCCGTGATGCCGATGTGCTCGTGGCAGGACTCGGCGTTGCGGAGCAGGTTGCGATGGGTGAGGACGACGCCCTTCGGCCTGCCCGTGGTGCCGGTAGTGTAGAGAAGCGTGGCGGCGTCGTTGCCCTCGCGGGTGGGCATGGGAATCGAGGACGAGGACGAGGACGATGACGGGTCCGGGACGAAGATGCCCCTCACGCCCAGGGCCTCCATGAGGGGAGCGAAAGCACTAAATAACTCGCCACGATTCTGAATCAATGTGGGCGGGGCCTCTGCGCCCCGCGACACCCTGCGCGGGGCAGAGACGCCCCGCCCACAGGCCTGCGCAATTCCGGCACACGTTCCTTCCTGAGCCTTTGATTCAGAATCGTGGCGAGTTATTTAGTGGCGATGACGGCGTCCAGCCCCGCGTCCTTCACGAAGAACGCAAGGGTCTTGGCATCGAACCTGGGGTTGAGGGGGACGGCCACCTTGTCGGCCAGGAGCCCGCCGAAGTAGGCGATGGGGAACGCGGCCGACGGTGGGGCCAGAATGCCCACGTGCTCCCGAGCGGTCTCGGCCCCCACACGTGCGGCGATGGCCGAAGCCGCGGCAAGCAGCTCGCCGAACGTGTGCTGGCCAACTTCGTCGTGGGCCGCCACCTTCTCGCGCAGGCGCTCCGCCGTCTCCACGAAGCGAGTTGCCAGGTTCAATCCAGTCCGCACTTGCGTCCCCATGATCGCAGCTCCTCAAGATAGCGATGGAGGTCGCCGCCGACCGTCGCGAGCAGGTTCCGCACAGGAGCCATGTCCAATTCTACCCCGTCCGCCAGGCGCGGCGCAGGCGGCGAGGCCAGTGTGATCGCCGGGCGTGGCTGGACGCGGCCGATTCGGATCGGGGAGAAGCCGTGGGCGCGGGCCGCTGCGAGGAATGCCTCACAGGTCGCGGGGTGCACGGTGAAAACGAGCTCGAACTCGCCGTGCGGCCCGGCGGCCATCATCCAGGAAGGCGTGCCCGTCCTGGCGCAGAGGTCCAGAGCAGGCTGCGCAAGGGCGTTCTCCCAATCAAGCTCGATGACGAATCCGCGGCTGTTAAGGCGCATCAACTGGTCCAGCGTCGCCAGCAGCCCATCGGAGGTGTCCATGCAGCAGCTTGCGTAGCGACGCAGGAGCTGCCCCTCTGGGAGACGCTGGCAGGGACGGTAGAGGCGTTCGGGGAACCCCTCGTGAGGCAGGTTGCCCAGCCGTGCGAGCGCCAGGGCGTTGCCCATGCCTGCGCGGCCTGTGAGGAACAGAATGTCGCCGGCCTCGCAGCCGCGTCGGGAGATCTTCTCCTTTCGCGGCATCAGGCCGAAGGCGCAACCCGTCAGCGAGATCGTCCGAGTCGAATTCGTGTCCCCGCCCAGGATGAACACTCCGGCCTCGCGGCAGGCATCGGCCATTCCTTCGGCAATGCCGTCGCAGAACGCGGCGTCCCTACCCGGCTCGACGCACACCGAAACGACCAGTCCCAGGGGCTCGGCCCCCACGGCTGCCAGGTCGCTCAGGCTCGCCATGATCGTCACCCAGCCCATCGTGTGGGGTTCCCGGTACAGCCCCTCGGTGATCTCCTCGGCCACAGTGTCCGTCGTGATGGCGAGATAGTGGTCGGGGAGCCCGGGAACCTCGATAAGCTCAGCATCGGACTCGTGCGGCTGGTTGATCTGGCGCCCGGACCGAGGGAAATGCCGGACCCAGGAGTCCACGAGCGCGTTTTCCAGGATTTCCTGCATCTTGTTCATCCGCAGTACCTCACAGCTTTCGGAACCACAGTGCAGTGGACGCTTCTGGCGTGAACGACCTCGCCATCGAGTTCGAGTGCGAAGGGCCACTCGCTGGACAGCGAGAATGCAGAAGCCAGCCAGGAACTCGTCTTCGGGCGCCCCTGGAACCGGCGGCGACGCAAGGCGGCCAACATCCGCACCGCCTCCAGGGGCGAAAGCCGCTCGCACACCGCGACGCCGAGCCGCCCGTCGTCCCTCTGGATCGGGATGTCGTAGCAGAAGGAGCCCGACACGTGCGGGTTCTTGAGCAGCGCCACGTTCGCAACGACGGGGGCGCGTTCACCCCCATTGGCAACTGTCATCTGGCAGGAGACCCCGCGAAAGGTGAGGAGCATTCTCAAGGCGGCGGCCACGCAGGCGGCGTTCGGCGAGACCCTGTGGATGGCCCTCAGCCAGGCCGGCGGGGAGTTGAAGAATGCATTCGCCTCGGCCGTGATCCCCACGCTTGCGTTGTTGAGGCAGAAGCGGCTCCTCGTGCAGCCATCCGCGTCGCGGTATTCCAGCCGCAGCACGTCGCAGAGCGAGGCGCGGTCGAAGTCGATCCGCACCGGGACGCCCCGAACAAATGATTCTGCGCGGAACGGCTTGTGGGAGTCGTTGCTGGAGCCGAGGCCGATGGCGCCCATCGTTGCCTCACGATGTGCGGCCACGGGCGAAGCCATGATCGCATTGAGCAGTAGGTTCACCGTCCCGTCTCCACCTGCGGCGACCAGCCGCGTCTCGCCGCGCCCCAGGGCGTCCGCCACACGATGCGGGAGCTCCTCAGGCGATGCGATCTCCTCGACGGTGAACGCGGGCAGACGCCGCGCCAGCTCCCCCTCGATGCGCCGCCACAACGCCCAGCCGCGCCCGTGATGGGACTGCGGGTTGAGGAAGACCCGGACGCGACCTGGCGCCTGCTCACACATGGGCACCTCTCACACCTGGGTCTTCTCCGGGCGAAGCCACAGGCTCAACTCAAACAGAAGATAGAAGGCAACCATGAGAACCGCCCACTCGGCTTTGAGGCTCACGACTATGGCAAGGCAGTACAAGATGAAGGCGCGGACCACGTTGGCGATTGGTCCGTGCGCCTTGGCCTCATCGCGCATCCTGTGTATCGCCACCTGGGCGTAGGCGTTCACCAACAGGCCCGCGGCAAAGGCAATGCGCGCCCAGGGGTTGACGCGGCCCGTCAAGAGAAGCACGGCGCCAGTGAGGGCCGCTGCCCCAATGGCCGTCAGATCGCTGTAGATGGCCGCCGGCTGCCAGCCGAAAGCCACCTGAAAGGTCCGGTAGCCGGTCGCCCGGTCCGCCGACACGTCCTTGAAGTACCCCATCACCACGAAGTTGGCGTAGGCGCAGAAGACCGCCAGCACAGCCAGGAGAAAGGGCAAAGACGACGGACCACTGAGGCGGACGAGTTCCCGTGGGTCCCAGCCCCGGTCTATCAGCCTCCCCATGATAGGCAGCAGGGCAACGACCCAGGAGTTCCAGGGAGGCCCGCCCCACCAGGTCCGCTTGAAGAACGTGTAGGTCGCGAGGCCAAGGACGGAGAGCATTGCGAAGAGCAGGATCAAGGGATTCGCAAGAGCCATAGCCAGGCCGCAGCACAGCAGCCCCACAAGGCTCACCCACAGAACCTGCTTCCGCGAGACCAGCCCCTTGACCAGGGGACGGTAGGGAGACGAAATGGCGTCGGTGTCCACATGAAAGCAATCGGTCAGCGCCTGGCCAAACCCGTACGACAGGAACAGAGCAAGGAAGGCGAGCGCGGAGACGATCGCCAGCGGGTTCGGCGCGAACGCGAGTCCGACCAGTCCCGCCGCTCCCGAAACGAACAAGAGGTACGGGCGCATGGTCGTCACGTAGGCCCGCCAGAAACCCACACTCGCGAGCGGCTGGATGCCTGGTGTCATGGCTGGCCTCCTTCGGCCATCGCGGAAATCCATAGCAGGCTGGTGTTACACGTCTCGGACATCCACGTAGATCCTCTCTTGCGGCGCCGGCAGGACGCGCCCTCGGGCGAGGAAGAGGTATGGAAGCAGGAATGTGCCCGGGCGCGCCCGCTGTACCCAGGTCAGCAGGGGGTCAACGTTGGGCAGGACGATGTAGAGGAACTGCCGGTGATGGATGAGAGCGAGGTTGTTCGCCGTGGCAAGCAGAGAGCGGAGGCTCTGCTCGTCCCGGGCGAACAGATCGAAGAGAAACCAACTCCGGACAGTCTCAGGCGGCTTAGGAATGTGCGGGAGTGTCCAGAGAAGCCGCAACGGCGCGGCGAGGACCCGGAGAATGGAGTAAACGCGAGGGATCGCGACGATCTCCTCGGCGAGCAGGTTCTCATTCGTCCAGATCGAGCATCCCGCGCCCGCCTTCTCCCCAACGGCGACGCTGGTGACGTATCCGAGCAGGCTCTCTTCGTCCAGCTCCGGCACGAAGTCCATGTCTCCATTGAGCTCCAGGTAAGCCCAATGGACCTCGCTGGCGCCTGCGAGGCGATACCCCTCCCCGCCGACCTGCTCTCGGTAGACGGGCAGGACGGCATACGTCAGCGGGATGGCGAGGTTCATCCCAAAGTGGCGTTGGCAGAGCGCGCGAGCCCCTTCGTTCTGCCCCGCGACGAGGCCGTACGTGCACTCTACGCCTTCTCCAATCTCCTCAAGCAGCGACGCGAGGACGCGTCGGGCCACGCCTTGTCTCCTGTAGGCTGGATGGACGCGCAGGTCATAGAGGTACGCCGCTCGAACAGAGTCCCCGCGGAGCCGGACCCGTTTCTCGGCCCAGGCCCCTATGCCCACAAGCTCCCCGTCCGCCTTGGCGCAGAGGATTCGGTACTTGCGGTACACTCTGGACCGAGCCTCGAACGTGGGCCGCCGGAACCGCACGGCGACGGAGGCGCCCTGGCAGCACTGCTCCTCAAGCCGCAGGGCAGCTTCATTGTCCGCAGCGGCATATGGTTCGATGCGGAGGTCAACCACAGCCGTGCTCCTTGACCTGAGCAACCACGAACGTGTAGAAGATCGAGTCGTCCGTCATCGCAAGGTCCTCTTCAAGGGGACGGTCTCGCCGGATGCGAGCCTGGATGTCGGCGGGCGGCTCGCGCTTGACGAGGAACTGCCGCTCGCAGATGCGGGCCCCATCGGATGCCGTCGCGAGGAGTTCCCTCCAAGTGTCGGCGTGCTCCTCGGGGCTGGTGTAGGAGGCGAAGTCGGAGAGCGAGTACGCGTCGAACCGCTGGCTCCCGGCTCTGCTGAGATAGCCGAGCAGGGATTCGGTGACGGTCTGAACGCAGGGCAGCGCCTCGCGCAGCGTCTGGTAGTGCCGCTCCTGAAGATGAAGCGGGAGCGCCGAGCTCGCGTCGTACTTCCCACAGAACAGAAGCGTGGCAAATGCGCTTTGCCGGAAGAGGACGCGCTCGGCGCCAATGGCGAACCTCTCGCGGAGATACTGGGAGATAGAGAACTTCTGAGGGACATAACGGTAGAAACCGGGGTCGCGGAGGATGAACCGCCAGGCGAGCCGCGACGAGGTGCAGCGGAGCAGTGCGCGCCAGAGAATGCCGTCCCAGCTCTCGCGCCACGCTTTGGCTTGCTCGGCCAGATCTGCCGCACGGAAGAGGCGGTCACGTGCCCGAGAGCGCACGGCGGCCACAAGGCGCGCGAGCTTGCGGAAGTGGCGTTCCCACCGCCCCTCATAAATGACCCCCTTCTCGATCATCGCGGAATGTCCGTCCCAGAAGACCCTTGCATCCTCAGAGAGGGCCTCTCGGACCGCCCGGTAGAGGGAGCAACGCTTCGGGCAAGGGCGGACGCCCAGGAATCCGAGAAACTCCTCATACTCCAGGCGCTGAATCGCCGCCATCTTGAGCTCGAGGAGGAAGTTCTGGCAGGGATTGAGGTCGAGCGAGACGATCGAGGCCGGCCGCTGGACGAGCAGGTCGATCGGTCGCGCGCCACTCCCAGTGATGCACAGCACACGGTCTGCAGGGCCGATCTGGAGGGCGCGAAGCTCGGAGCGGCTGTCCTCATTGCACGAGGAGTAGTTCACGGTCGCGAGAAACGTCTTCATGGCCGTCTGCCTCTGCTAGATCATGCCGAGGCGCTTGCCAACGGTCTGGAACTTGCCGAGGGCCTCGCCCAGCTCCGCCGTGGAGAACGTGGCCATCACGCTGATGCGCATCAGCGTACCCTCGCTCGAGACGGCAGGGGGGACGATCGGATTCACGATCACCCCCTCGTCCCTGGAGTTCGCCCGCCATTCGGAACGTCTTCTCGGCGTCGCCGATGCGGACCGGGATGATGGGGGTGATCGTGTCTTCGAGAGAGAAGCCCAGGTCCTTCAGCCCCTTCTTCAGGAACGTCGCGTTGTCGTGGAGCTTTCTGAGGAGGTCCGGCTCCCCTTCGATAACGTCCAGGCAAGCCAGGACCGTGGCGACCACAGATGGCGGCGGGCTGGCCGTGAAGACGAAGGGCCGGGAGTTGAGCCGCAGGAACTCCACGACCTCGGCCTTCGCTCCCGTGAAGCCCCCGACCGTGGCCAGCGACTTGCTGAACGTGCCGCAGATGAGGTCAATCTGGCCTTCCATGTGGTAGTGCTCGGGCGTGCCGCGCCCGGTGGCGCCCAGGACGCCGGTCCCGTGGGCGTCGTCAACCATCGTCTTGGCGTTGTAGCGGTCTGCGAGCCGCTTGATACCGGGGAGATTGGCGACCGCGCCCCGCATGCTGAAGACGCCATCGGTGACGATGAGCTTGTTTGCCTCGACGTCGCACCCTGCGAGCTGCTCCTCGAGGTCGGCCATGTCGTTGTGGCGGTAGATCCGCTTGGCCGCGCGCGAGAGGCGGCAGCCTTCCACGATGCTGGCGTGGTTGAGCTCGTCGCTGAAGATGATGTCACCTTCCCCGGCGATAGCCGCCACTGTTCCCATCATCGTCATGAAGCCCGTGGTGAAGACGATGGCGTCCTCGGTGCCCTTGAATTCCGCGAGCCTGCGCTCCAGGCGGTTGTGAAGGGCGCCGGTTCCCGCCAGGATGCGCGAGCTGCACGCGCCGGTCCCGTAGTCCCGAATTGCCTGGATGGCCGCCTCGACCACCTTCGGATGGGTCGTCAGGCCGAGGTAGTTGTTCGAGCCGAGGTTCAGCATCCTGCGACCGTGCAGTCGTGCGACCGGAGCGGCCGGCGGGTCGAGCTGGCGGAGGTAGAAGAAGCGGTTGCGTGACCTCAGCTCCGCCACCTGTGCGTGGAATGCCCGGGACTTGTCGAAGAGGCTCATCGCTTCCTCCTGTTCCCATCGTCTCACGCGCTGTGCGCGTGGAGGGCGATCCGCGCGGGCGTTTCGCCGATGGGCGCGCACGATGAAGCGAACTTTAGCATGAGCGACCGGTAGAGCGCCAGCGTGTCGGCGCGGAACGTGGTCACCTCGGCTTCGGGGGTGAGCTCGAACCGGACGAGTTCGGCCTTCTCCCACTCGCTCAGGCCGAGGGCGCTCGGCAGCGAGTGCGTGCGGACGACTGTGGTTGGGCTTCCAAGCTTCTTCATCGGTCGGCCTCCTTTGCGCCGCGGGATCCTAGACACCCAGAACGAGGGCGGTTGCGTATCCGACGCCATTGCTCGTCGCGGAGCCGAGCCAGGCGTTGAACTGTTCCAGCAAGTCTCGCAGGCTGCTCGCGAGGAGGAAGGCGCCGCACACCAGCACCGTCAGCCCCATGAGAGCCACCAGCATTTCCTTGCCGCTCGTCTCCATCGCTGTGCCTCCAACTTGTGGTGTCAACCGCATCTATCTGTGGCTAGAGCAAGGAGCATGCCAGAGGGTACCGAGCTCGGTCCTGCCGATGGCGGAATGGCATAACACCAGGCAGCACAAGAGGTTAGGCTGGGATGAGCTTGGAACGGTGACAGGTGCGCTCGGGAGCAAATCTTGAGCGGAGGGGCCTGTGGCCAGCAGAAACTGCGGGGGAGCGCGGCGTGCGCTCGGCGGCGCTGCCGCGAGCCGGTGGCCCGCGTGCCGCTACGGCCGGCTTGAGTGGCCAGACCTCTCTCGCCGGCGCGCTTCCCGGGAGCGAGAGGGTGGCCGCGAGCGCCAGAAGCGGCCCAGCCCTCGCCCTGCACACCGATGGTCCCCTTCGCCGCGGGGAGGGCCGCTCGGACGCCTGGTGGCAGCCCCTTGCAGGCGGACGCGTTCTTTTCCCCCCACCTGTGGGGTGGCTAGCTCGCTCGCGGAACGGCTACCTGGCATCTTGTAGAATCCGCGCCAGGAACTGACGCGTGCGTTCCTCCTTGGGGTTGGTGAAAACCTGGTCAGGCGGCCCCATCTCGCCCCAAACCCCCTTGTCCATGAAGATCACCCGGTCGGCCACGTCGCGGGCGAAGTGGAGTTCGTGGCTGACGACGACCATGGTCATGCCCTCCTTGGCCAGTCGCTCCATCACCGCCACCACCTCACCAATCAGTTCGGGGTCGAGGGCCGAGGTTGGCTCGTCGAAGAGCATGATCCGGGGCTCCATGGCGAGCGCGCGAGCGATGGCCACCCGCTGCTGCTGCCCGCCCGAGAGGCGCGAGGGATACTCATCCCGCTTCTCTGAGAGGCCGACCCAGGCCAGGCACTCCTCCGCCTTGGCCGTGGCCGCCTCGCGGCTAGCCCCCTTGACGGTGACCGGGGCCTCGACGACGTTGCCGAGAGCGCTCATGTGCGGAAAGAGGTTGAAATGCTGAAAGACCATTCCCGCCCGCTTTCGGATCTCGCGGACGCGCCCGTGTCGTTCCTTGCTGCTCTCCCCGGCGTCCACCGCGATGCCATCCACCACCAGCCGTCCCGCCGAGGGCTCCTCCAGCAGGTTGAGGCAACGCAGAAACGTGCTCTTGCCACCGCCCGACGGCCCGATGATGACCACTACCTCGCCCGGCGCCACGTCGAGGTCCACGCCTCGGACGACGTGCAACCGGTCGAAGTACTTGTGCAGCCCCCGCACCTGGATGATCGGTTCTGGCATTGGGCTATCTCCTTTCACCCTTGGCCATCCGGGCCTCGAGCCGGCCCTGGGCGCGCTGGAACAGGATGGTCAGGACCCAGTAGAACGCCCCTGCAACGAGCAGGGTCTCGAGGCTCTTGCAGTTCTGGCGGCCCACGGTTTGCGCACGCCACATCATGTCGTGGACCCCCATAGCGCCCACGAGGGCGGAGTCCTTCAACATGGCGACAAACTCATTGCCCACCGCGGGGATGACGATGCGGAATGCCTGAGGCAGTACGATGCGGCGCAGGGTTTGCGCCCGCGTCATGCCCAGGGCATGGGCGGCCTCGGACTGTCCCTTCCCCACGGCCTCGACGCCGGCGCGGAAGACCTCTGTCATGTACGCCCCGTAGTTTGCCCCCAGGGCAATCACGCCCGCGGCCACGGCGGGCAGGATGACCCCGAGCTGCGGCAGGGCGAAGTAGCAGATGTAAATCTGGAGGATGAGGGGCGTGCCACGGAACAACGACACATAGAAGCTCGAGACGCCGTACGCCGTCGGATTCCTCGAGAGGCGGCCGAGGGCGCCTGCCAAGGCCAGGGCACTGGCCAGCGCGATGGACAACGCGGAAACCAGGAGCGTGAGGCCGGCCCCGCCCATGACATACGGGAACCACGCCCCCATGAAAGAAACGTCCAGCACGAAGGTGCGCAGCACCCCGTAGAGACCGATGAGGATGGCGAGGCAGACGGCGGCGGTGAAGAGCGCGAAGCGCGCCCGCGCGTCGCGGCGGGCCGCCATCAGGCGCTCGGCGAGCGGGAGCGCCGCGGCTGCCTCGGAGGCGGCAAGCGCCGACGGCCGGGTCAGCGCGTAGACGACCCACCCGTGCCAAGCCGCCAGCACGAGGAGCGGCAAGCCAAGCCAAAGGCGATCGTTCCACGCGTACTTGGCGGTGAGGCCTTCGACGATCGGCAGCGCGCCGGCCAGGGCGGCCACTTGGGCGAAGGTGTCCGCGCTTGGCCCAGCAGGGCCGCCTTCGGCCAGCGCTGCCCTCACCTTCGCCGCCAGGTCGCCCGACTTCAGAGCCTTCGCCTTCTCAACGCTCGCCCGCAGATCGGCCAGGAGCGCATCAACGTGGGGGACGCTGGAGGGCGTCACCGACAGGTGCAGGTTCTCTGGTGTTCCGGCAAAGGCCCACTGCACCTGGACGTACCAGCCGCGGGTGCTCATCTCGTCGGCGATGTGGAACACGCTGGCCGCCTCCGAGGCAAAGGCCACCAGGCTCATCTCGGGCTTCCCCAGCACGCGCAGCCCGTCAATTCCCTCGATGCCGGCGACCAGCGTCCGGGTGGCCTCCAGGAGCCGCCGGGCGATCTCCAGGTAGCCGTTGTCGCCGATGAAGTGGAGCGCCGCCCAGGCGCCGGCGAGAGCGCCTCCCGTCCTGCTGCTTTGCACCGTGGGATTGAGCACGCCGTAGCCGGGCCATCGGGCGCACGCGAAGAGCTGATGCCTGCGCAGGTCCCTGCTGCGATAGAGGACTAGCGAGGCGCCTTTGGCGGCGTAGGCGTACTTGTGGAGGTCCATCGAGATGGACGTCACGCCCGGCACGCGGAAGTCGAAGTCGGGCGCGGGAGCGCCCAGCCGGCGGAAGTAGGGCAGCAGGAACCCGCCGATGCAGGCATCCACGTGGAGAAGCAGCCCGTGCCGCAAAGCCAGCTCCCCCAACTCGCGGACCGGGTCAATCACCCCATAAGGATAGCACGGCGCCGAGGCCACGAGCAAGATGGTATCCGGCGTGATCGCCCTCTCCACGGCGTCCGCGTCCGCCTTGAACGTCTGTGGGTCAACGGGCACCATGGCCGCTTTGACGCCGAGGTAGTGGGCCGCCTTGTGGAACGCGGCGTGGGCGGTGAGGGGGAGGACCATCTCTGGCTCGCGGATGCCGGGGCGAGCGGCTCGGAAGTAGTCGC
>VGYV01000043.1 GCA_016872855.1 Planctomycetota bacterium | reverse complement strand
GGCGAGGCGTCCGTCCACATAGAAGAGGATTCGCGAGCCACCGTTCGTGATCGCCAGGTGATGCCACTTGTCATCGGCGATGCGGGCGTCGGTGAAGAAGCAGGTATCGCGGCCCTCCTTCAGGCCATGGTGATAGGCGACGCGACCGTCCTCGGCGACAATGGCCAGGTCGCGCGAGCCGGGCGCCGCCGTGGCCACGCCAAGGAGCGTCGGGTTCCGCCAGAACTCTTTTCGCGGCGCCGCCTTGCTCTGGCCCGTCTTGGCCCACAGCGCCAAGGTGAACTCGCTCAGCCCATGGGTGACGCCGGCCGGGATGGTTACGAAGGTGGACGAGCCATCGAAAGCGAACGCTCCGCCCAGCTTGCCTTCGGCGGCGGGTTTCGCCCCATGACTTGTGGCGTGGTGGCCTTTGCCGCTGGCGTCCGAGGCATCCTTGTCCAGAGGATAGTGCGCGACGAGGCCGGAAGGGATCTCGGCAGCGAGGCCATGGTGGAGGAGTATCGTCGCAATTGCGAGGGCGAGCGCCGTGAGAACTGGCCGAGCGGTCGCACGGTTCATAGCGTGAACTCGCGGAAGGCGGCGGCGCAGGCGGTGCTGTAGCTGGCGCGGAGGCGGCGAGAGCGCGGGAGCCACTGGAGGCATGCAGTCGTGTGCCAGTAGTCGCTGTGGACGCATGGGGTCGTGGCGTCGGGCATGCCCGTAGGGCCGTGGTCGGCCAGGAGCCGGGCGAGGTCGTCGGGGCCGAGGCGGCCGGCAGGGGTCACATCTTCATTTGGCACATGGCCGCCATGTGCGAAATGAAGATGTGACCCCAGCAGCTCGGCGAGGCGCGCCGTGCGCTTCTCGGACGACTCGTGCAGGCGGCGGCCCACCAGGGGGTCGGGCGCCTTGTCCGTGAACACCGCGTCACGCGGCGCCTCTACCCCGCGCATCGAGGGGATGGCGAACTGGTTGGCGTGGAACAGCACGTCCTCGCCCTCGGCGGGGCGGCGGACGGCGCTGCGCGTGTTCGACAGCTCGACCGCCGCCAGGTCGCCATCCGCGTCGGCGAGCATCACCAGGCCCCCGCCCCAGCGGGGACGCGACACAATCCAGTCCACCGCCTCGGCCACCGTGCCACAGCGACCGAGCGTCTCCGCAATCACCATCGAGTTGGGCAGGCCCGGCGGGCCGCTGTCCACGGGGAAGGCGTAGTTCAACGCGAGGCAGAGACCCCGCTCGTTCATCCCGTCCATCGCGCCGCACAGCGGGGCCACTGTGAAGTCGAGCGAGCGCAGGCTGCCGCTCGGGCGGCTCTCGCGGAGGATGTAGAAGGGCTGGACGATGGGCAGGTAGTCGAAGTTGTGGGCGATGATCGGCTCGCCCGTGGCCGAACGGCTTCCCCGCACGGCGATGGCCGAGCACGCTATGACGGGCGGCACAGCCGTCACGTCCCGCACGGACGACAAGAGGGTTTCAGCGGCGTTGAGGAGACAGAGCGCTGCGGTGGGAAGCCCCGCCCCTTCGGCGATGCCGGCGAGGCGTTGCGCCATTTCGGGCGAGTGGCGCGCGACGGGCTGGCCCAGCATCCCCTCTGCCTTTCGCTCCGCCAGCGCGAGGAACACGGCCCATGGCATCCACCAGGGGCGGTGCTTGCGAACGGCATCCAGCTCTCGCAGACTGTCTCGCGCCTTCTGGATGCGCTCCCGCAAAGCCGCGCCCTGCGCCGCGCCCATCTCCCGCGGCCCGCCCTCGCACACCACGTCCACCCGCGGCTCACCCACGGCTCAGCTCCCATCTTCCGGTTCGCGCGGGTCAGCATAGACGATGGCCGCCGCGTCGTCAAGCGGCCCGAGGCGTTGACCGGCGCGGGGCGAGCGGGTATCATCGGGGCGAAGGAGGCGCAGCAATGACCGTGTCCCGCCGACGGCTTCTGAAGGCGGCGGCAGCCGGCCTCGCCGCCCGGTTCGCTACGCCCGCCCGCGCGGAGGAGAAGATGGCCAAGACCAATCTCGTCTTCATCCTGACCGACAACCAGGGCGCCTGGACCCTCGGCTGCTACGGCAACCCCGACATCCGCACGCCCCACATAGATGCGCTCGCCCGCGACGGCATGCGCTTCACGCGGGCCTTCGCCGTCAACGCCGTCTGCTCGCCCAATCGCGCCACCTTTCTCACCGGCCTCATCCCCTCGCAGCACGGGGTGCATTGCTACCTGGGCGCCGGCGGCGCGCAGATGGGGCCGGGCGCCTACTGCACGGTCCGCGAGTTCCGCACCCTCCCCAAGCTCCTCGCCGAGGCGGGCTACGCCTGCGGCCTCGTGGGCAAGTGGCATCTCGGCGCCAACCTCCACCCCCAGGAGGGCTTCACCTACTGGATCACCACCCCTCACGGCCACACCACGTCGTTCTACGACGTGCCAATCATCCACGAGGGCAAGGTCGCCAACGAGCCGCGCTACACGACCGAGCTGTGGACCGACCACGCCTGCCGCTTCATCGAGGCCAACAAGGGCCGCCCCTTCTTCCTCTTCCTCGCCTACAACGGCCCCTACGGCCTCGGCCCCAGCCTGCTGCGGCCCGCCCGCAACCGCCACGCCGCTGCCTATGCCACCAGCGAGATGCGCTCCTTCCCCCGCCTCCCCATGCACCCCTGGCTCGTCAACAACAAGGAATACCTGAACAACGTGCAGGCCATGCGCCGCTACGCCGCCGAGTGCAGCGGGGTGGACGATGGAGTGGGAGAGGTCGTGGCGTGCCTGAAGCGCCTCGGGCTCGACGGCCGCACACTCGTCGTCTACAGCGCCGACCAGGGCTGGGGCGGCGGCCAGCACGGCCTCTGGGGCATGGGCGACCACTCCCGCCCCCTCCACGCCTTCGACGACACGATGCACATCCCGTTGATCTTCCGCCAGCCAGGCGTCGTGCCCGCGGGGCGGACCTCGGATGCGATGGTCTGCACCTACGACTGGATGCCCACGCTCCTGAGCCTCCTCGGTCTCGGCGACAAGGTGCCCGCGAAGCCCCCCTCGCCCGGCCGCGACTTCGCGCCCGTCCTCCACGGCCAGGCCATCGAGTGGGAGCAGGCCGTCTACTACGAGTTCGAGGACACCCGCGCCATCCGCACCCCCGACTGGAAGTACATCCACCGCCATCCCGCCGGCCCGCACGAGCTCTACGACCTGAAGGGCGATCCTGGCGAGCTGAAGAATCTCGTGGACAACCCCGCCCACGCGGAGGCCAGGCATGAGCTGAAGGCCCGCCTCGACGCCTTCTTCGCCCGCTACGGCGACCCGCAGTACGACCTCTGGCGTGGCGGCCGCTCGAAGGCCGGCCGCATCATCAAGCCGCGCCCGAAGGCAGAACCTCACCTGGGAGCGGACTCAACGAGCGGCACGCTGTAGATGCTCACGTCCTCCAGCTCGCCGGCGAAGAAGTCGCCTTCCAGGCTCCGCCCGACCAGGCACGTGGCGGCGCGCAGGTCGTCGGGGTTCAGCGTGATGCCATTGCCTCGCGCGACCGTCTTGCCGTCAACCTGAAGGATGCCCGTGTCGCCGCTGAGGACGAGGCTCAGCTCGGCCCATCTGCCGCTCGGGATCGGGACCGAGGACCGCAGCGTTTGCGTCTGCCCACCCTTGGTGATGAGGAACGCGGGCCGGCCGGCCTCGTCCGCGTGGGTCAGGTACATGCGCGTCTTTGCGTCGGCGGCGAACTCGACGAGTCGCTGGTTGGGCTTGCCGCCCTGGTGCTTGAGGGTGACGACGAGCGACAGGTCGTGCAGGTCGGCGACGCCTCGGGGCAGCTCGAGGAACTGGTCGCGGCCGTTGAGCGCCAGCGCTGTGCCCGAGGTCTGGACGCTGAACTCCACCTTCTGCTTGCTGCCATAGCTCTGGACGTAGGACCAGGACTTCGTTGCCTTCCTTTCGGGGTGCTGCACCGTCTTGGGATTGCCGTGCGGGATGGCGTGGGTGGCTCCATAGGTGTCCCACGCGAGAAACGGGTGCTGGGTCTCGAACAGGTACTGGGCGTAGAGGCCGGCGAGCTCGATGTTGTGCTCCCCTGGGTTCTGGCCGATGCCCCAGCTCCAGGTGAACCAAACGCCGTTGTCAATCAGGTTGCTCTTGCGGTAGTGGCCGTCGAGGAGCGCGGTGCCGCCGACGCGGCCGCCCACGCCGGCGACGCCCTTGAGGGTCGCATTGCCGTAGACCTCGGCGCAGTCGCTGGCGGCAAAGGCGTGCTCGAGGATGCGCGCGCTGTCGCGGACCACGGTGTTGCCGGTGACGGTAGCATAGTCGCGGAGCTTTGCGCGGTCGCGGACCGTGGCGTTGCCGCCGACGACGGCGTGGCCGCTGACGCGCGCGTGGTCGCGCACGGTCGCGCCGTCCTTGACGACTGCGTGGTCCTCGATGCGGGCGTTGCCGAGCAGCTTAGCCTTGCCAAGCACCTGAGCGTTCGGCCCGACGTAGGCAGTCGGGTCCGCGTGCGCCGTGGCCGCCACGAAGCCGCCGCCGTTCGCGTGGCGCGCGCCCGGCTCCGTCGCCTTGTCGGGGACCAGCACGTCCAGCGGCTCGCAGCCCGTCAGCCGAACCTTGTACGGGAATCTCTCCTGCTCCGCGGAGCGGAAGTCGCCGGTCATCGGGATGGCCATGACCCTGGTCGGCGTGGCGCACACGACGAGGTACAGCTCCTTGATGTCCTTCTCCACCTTGAAGCGCAGGGCTTCTCCCACGCCGGCGATCTTCCCATAGCGAGGCTTGCCCGCGGCGTCCACGCCCACGAAGCTCGCACGCCAGTCGGAGCCCCGCTCCGCGTTCACGTAGCCCGACAGCTCGACCGATGCCTCGTCGGACACGGCCCTCAGCGGGCAGATGTTCCAGCCGAACTGCTGGGGCGCCATCTCCATCGGCGGCCGCAGCCAGCCCTCTTCATAGGGCACCGGCTCGAGCAGAACGCGCCCGTAGCGCAGGATCTCGTCCCTGCCCCGCGCCGCGTCCCGCTCATACAGGTCGGCGGGCTGGCCGCCGAAGATCTCGAAGTCCCACGTCACGCACCGCTGCACCATCCGCGCCCACTCGTAGGCGAGCGGCGTCGCAGGGTCGGGGTCGAAGCGCGGGAACGCGAGCCAGGGATACTCGTTCTTCTCGGTCTCGGTCCCCGCGTCGTACCAGAGCTTGGAGATGAACATCGGCCCATACTCGGGCGTCTGCGCGAGGTGCTCGAACATGAGCCGGGCGTGGTAGTAGCACCTGCCGTTGTCGGGGAAGAACATGCACACCCTCGCGCAACAGGTCGGCGGCACCGTCTGGTAGACGCCGGCATAGGTCTGCGGAAAGTTGGCGTGGGCTTCCCAATAGTTGCCCTGCATGGCCCCGCCGGTCTGGCCCTGGCAGCCGTGGACGAGTTCGTGCGGGTTGATGTGGCCCGCCCCCTGGCAGGCCCAGCCGAAGCCCAGCTTGCCGTCCCACCCCATCCAGCTCCCTTTGGAGGGCTGGATCGGAATCTTGTACTTGATGCCGTCGCCACGGAACTCGGGCTTGCTGCTCACGACGCCTATGCGGAGAGCAAGCCTCTCGGAGTAGAGGTGGTAGAGCTTCTCGGCCAGCTCGAACATCCCGGGCACCCGCTCGTGGAACCGCGCCGTTTCCTTCTCATCCCACGCGGCCATCTCCTTCTTGTCCACGCAGTGGCGGAAGTGGGCCGACTCCTTCGCCCACCACTTGTCCTCCTCGGTCCGCCACCACGAGTGCAGCTCCGTGCCGAGCAAGATGCCGCCCTGGAAGTTGTGGGCGATCTCCGCCTCGCTCAGGGCCTCCGCGTGCAGGCGCACGGCGGCCAAGTCGCCAGCGAAGGAGGGCTTGCCGGCGGATTCGCCCCCGAGCACCACCACGTGGCCCTTGCGGATGGCCATCCTGCGAGGCCCGGTCAAGACCTCTTTGCCGTCCAGGTGCCACGTCTCCGCGCCTGCCTTGCAGTTCACGACGATGTGGCGCCACTTGTCCGAGCCATTGAACGCGGCGGGATAGGCCAGCGGCGCCGACGTCTCCGCCCCATCCTCCGATTGCCAGCCGAGGATAACTTCCCCCTTCGACGGCCTCTCGTCGCGCACCCAGACCTCGAGCGCCATGTCCTCCGCACCCGCCGCGGCGTCCTCGACGGCGAAGTTGCCCTTCATCATGTCGTTGCCATCGAAGCGGACCGCCGGCGATTCCGGGGTGGAGACCCATCGCGGGTACTTCTCGTCCCGCTGGGTGTGGGGCACGTGCAGGCCGAAGTCCCCGAACGCCCCGCCGACCTGGTTGCGCCTGCCGCCGCCCGAATAGCCGCAGTTGTACCAGTGGAGCGCGGTGTCCTTCTCAAACGTGCGGGACACCATGAACAGCGCGTGCAAGTCCACGTCGAGCCTCCCGGCCACCGCGAGCTTGCCGATCCGCTCGCCGGTCACAAGCGACTTCTCCAGCTCCGCGCCCAGTCCCGTCCGCGGCCACAGCAAGGCAAGGGCCACAGCTCCCGCGAAGGCCCGTGATCCCGGCATCGCTCCATTCATTCGACATCACTCCTACGAGGCCCACAGCCCCAACCTCAAGTCTGAGCACAATACCCGAACGTCGCCGTTCCCGCAAGCCGGCAACGGAGCTGGGAACTGCCGAAGCACGCGATGAGCAGGAGGGGCAGCGGCGGGCGAGCTACTCGGTCGTGGCATCGAGGGGCTTGGCCCTCAGGCGGCCGAAGATGGAGACAATGCGGAAGAAGCTCTCGACCCCGCCCCGGCAGAACTTGACGTGCGTCGCGTCGGCCAGGTCCTGGTCCAGCGTGGGGTCCATCGCCAGCCAGTCGCCGACCCACACCTCGGGCCAGGCGTGGTAGTAGAGGCCCTCGCCCCCCTTGAGCGCGGTGACGCCAGCGACCTTGCGGGCGGGGATGCCCGCCGCGCGAGCCAGGGCCACGAAGAGCACCGTGTGCTCCAGGCAGTCGCCCTCGCGCGTCTTGAGCACCTCCGCGGCATTCGAGAGGGCCGCGGAGTTCACCTTACGGATGTTCTTGTAGACCCACGCGTTGATCCTGCTGGCCGCGGCCAGGAGGTTGCGCTCGCTGCCCACGATCTCGGCGGCCAGAGCCCTGATCTCGAGCTGGTCCGACTGGGCGAATGGGCTGGGCGAGAGCTCCTCGGCGAACTTCTCGCGGTCCACGGGGAGCCGCGCCAGCCGGCCGGCCGGCACGGCCCGAGCGACGACCTCCACCACGTGGGCGCCCCCGCTCCCGGCCGACCAGCGCTGGCGGCCATCGCTGACCAGCAGCTCGGAGTCCTCGATCCCATGTATCTCGAACCTCATCCCGCGGAGCGCCGCGGGGTCCGGCGGAGCGGGGTCCAGCCGCAGGCAGCCCAGCCGCACCAGGTCGGCGGTGTACCGCACGTCCCTGGCCTGCTGCTCGGGTTCCAGGCGGAGCACGAACATCTGCCCGACCTTTTGCTCCAGAACGAGGCCGCGCTCGTCCACTACCATGTCGCCGCTCACCCCCAGCTCGGGGATGCGCCCCTCGAAAATCCCCACGCGCGTCCGCACGCCGTTGACCACGATCTCCTTCCGTTCCCGCAGAACGACCTTCCCCTGGTACTCCTTGAGCGTCAGGGGCTCGACGAAGGCATACGTCGCCTCCTCCCCCGGCTTGGCGGCCTCGGCGGCGAGGCACTGCGACGTCACCCAGTCCCGCAGGCACTCGGCCGGCTTGGGGAGGTCCTTCGTCTGAGGGGGCAGCCCGCCGGCCCGCATCGTGCCCACGGCCTTGTCGCCCCGCACCGTGACCGTCGCCTGCATCTCCTTCCCTTCGCTCTTGAAGCGGCAGGCGGCCTCGTGGAGCTCGCCCGTGCGGAAGTACGTCCGCGTGTCCGCAATCTCCACGTCCTCCTGCCGGCCGAACGTGGCGAGCTTCAGCCACATCTGGAGGTTCATCGTCACGGCGGCCCGCCCGCCGACCCTGGCCTCTCGGCACTCGGCGAGCGCGTAGCCCGACTTCTTGCCCTGCACGTAGACCCCGTACCAGTATCGCTTGCCCAGGAGCCTCTGCACCACGTCCTCGGGCGTCGGCTCGGCGGCGCCGCACAAGGCGAGCGGGGCGAGCGTGGCCAGCGCTGCCACTTTCCGCTTCAAGCTGGCCCGCACGCGCAGCGACAGGGTAGCCATCATCAAGCCTCCTCGTACGCCAGCTCTGGCTGGCCCGGAGGCTTGGGGGGCTTCCGAAGTTCCGGGGGAACGGGTGGGAAGTCGTCGGCACGGAACAGCGGCCCCTGGAGCACCTCGTCGAGCAAGTCGGCCTGGCGCGGATACTCGGCCAGCGTCGCCTCCAGAACCCACAGAAGCTCCAAGAACTCAGTCGTGAACTGCTCTGTCCACCGCTCGGGCCGTATGTCGTCGAGCGGCGACGACTTGCGGCCGTACCCGCCCCTCATCCGGTACCGCAGCCACGACTTCACGACCTCCAGGCCCGACACCTGGAACTCCCACACCGACTTCTCCACGGGCGCGAACTCCCCTTCGCCGACCCGCAGCGTCTTCGTCGCCTCGTCGTAAGCGAAGCTGTCAGGATAGCGGTCCGCGTCGCCTGGCACTGCCTTGGTGCATCGCGCCTTCCCATCCGGCACGATCCCCGGCTGCTCCCCTGCCGGAACAAACCGCTCACCGTAGGTGTGGAGCCAGAGGAGTCGGCGCCCGATCGCCACCGCCTTCTTGAAAGTAGCTGCGCGCTTCGTGATGGGGACGCGCACCTCAACACGTCCGAGTTCCCTGGCGAACGTGCTGGCGTAGCATGGGTGAGCGAGCACCGCGTACACATACGCGGCTAGGTCTTCCGCGCTGACTCCCAGCTCGGTGGCTGCTCTGATCGTCTCCAGCGTAGCGTCAGCCATGTTCGCTTGAGTGCCCTCCGCGTCGCGATAGAGGGGAATGGCGTCTTTGCCGCCGCGGCCGGAGAAGCAGTGCAGGTCAGGGACCGCGCCACACACGGTAAGGGCAGGCCCCGTGCCTAGCGGCTCCGAGAGCAGCGTGGTGAAGAATAGCTGACGGGGGCCCGCCACACGCCAGAAGCCCGGGCGGGGGCATGAGATAAGGCGCCCGTCTGCGAAGAGGAACCTGCGGTCAAATGACCGGAATGCATAGCGGCGCACGGGAGGCGGCAGGGCATCTGGAGGCAGTTCCGCGATGGGCGTGGTTGAGGCGCCATCGGTCAACACGGTGCCGCACCTCCTCGCCACCATGCGGTCCCCGCTTTCCCTGAATGCTCCAGCGCGATCCGCGGAGTCCATGAGTGCCCGCCAACGCCGCCGGAGCGTACCCTCGTCGGCGGCCACCGGCCACGTGCGTTTGATCTCGACACCCGAATGCTGCCACGGGAAGAGGTCCGTGAGGAGTGGCCAGTCGAAGAACCGCCCGTTGCTCGCGGGGTGGAACGGTGCCTGAAGGCGCGTCGGGCATTGCTGCCAGGGGATGTCCTTGAATGAACGGATGGCGGCGAGCCCGGCCAGCTTCTCATCGCGTGTGCCCTCGAGGCAGGCGTAGTGGACGACCGCCGGCTTGTCGCGACTGGGCTTGCCGTAGCAGGCTGCAATGGCGACGGCAACGGGGGTCTGGATCTCGAAGACGTTCTCGCTCCGCCGCGCGCCGCGGCCCTCGCCGCCGAGGTCTATGATCCAGATTTCGTCACAGAGACGCCGCATGTGCTCGCGCATGCCAGCAAAGGCGTCGCCCGTGAGGTAGGACGATGCGCTGATGAAGGAGACGATGCCCGGCCCGGCCGCGCCCTTCTGCTCGAGGACCTTCCAGAGCGCCCAGCGCCAGAAGTAGACGTAGAGGTTGTAGAGGTTCTTCACGTGGCCGCCGTGGCCGGCTTCGATGGCGGGCTGGATGAAGTGCCTGAGGATGGCCTTCTGAGGGTCCCCCTCGTCGCCCCAACGCACCCAGCCGCCCGTGCGGGCGCGGGCCCGCTCGTCCTTGGGGTCGGCGGCCTCGTGCCTGTCGTAGGGCGGGTTGCCCAGGCACACCAGCACAGGCACCTTGTCCTTCACCTTCAGAGCACTGGCGTGCTGTTTGGCGAGGACATCCAGGAACTGCGGGAACTCTCCCGTCTTGGCATTGGGCGACTCGAGAGTGTCCGTGAGGTAAATCCCCACGCCGTCGTCTGGCAGCTCGCCGCCGCGGTCTTGAAGCGCGCGGGTGACACGCAACTGCGCGACCGCGAACGGTCCCGCCATGATCTCGAAGCCGTAGAGGTTCCGTGCGAGGGCCGTGGCCCGGCCGCTCACTGCGCCCGCGCCCTCGCGCTTGCCCATCCGGCCCACGGCGTGCTCGATCACGCCCAGCAGATAGGTCCCGGTGCCGACCGCGGGGTCCAGCGTGACCACGTCGGGGTTGGCGAAGCCGTGCGCCTTATGGAGCCTTGTCGCGAGCAGCTCGTCAATCAGGCGAACCTGTGCTTGGACGACCTCGACGGGCGTGTAGTAGACACCGGCGTCCTTGCGCAGCTTGGGGTCATATGCGCCAAGGAACTTCTCGTAGAAGTACAGCCAGGGGTCCTTCTCCTGGGTGGCGAACGCCTGGGGCGGGATGGCGTTGATCACGCGCTGGAGGAGCCGCAATGAGGCGGACAGCTCGACTTGGATCGCGGCGTCCGTGAGCACCAGAAGCGCGCGAGACAGAAGGCTGTGGCGGCTGGCGAGGCGGTCCACGGCGTCGGCGACGTGGGCCGTTGGGCTCCCCTCGCTGCGCGCCAGCAGCAGGGCGAAGGTCACGGTCTGCGCATAGGCGTCGGCGAACCGCGCGTCGTTCGCCTGGGGGAAGAGCAACTGGCGCCAGTCCCGCGCCAGCCGCTCCAATGCGGATGACCTGGCTCGGAGGGCGTCCAGCACGTCCTCGCGAAGCATCTTGCACAGGGGTGCGAGAAGCCTGGCCAGCTCTTCGGCCTTCCGCGGCACCACGGGTTCCCACGCAAGGAAATCGCGCAGGATGGCCAGGAGCGCCTCAGCGTCCTGCGCGCCCACCGCTCGCCCGCCATCGGCGCAGATGTCCCCAGCCAAGCGTAGCAACGGCCTGGCCAGTTCCCCCTGTCGCCACAGGCTCCACTCGTTGCCGTCAGTGTACAGGAGGTTGGGCTGGTCGAGGAAGCGCTTCCACTGCTTCGCGTCGGCCCCCGTGAAGCGCCTCGGGTCCGCGCCTTTGCCAGGCGCCTTCAGCTCGGCGTAGCCCGCGAACACACCGCCCGCATGGACCGCATAGTCCGGCCTGCCGAGGCGGCCGGGCAGAAACACCTCACCCTTGCAGACGACACCAACGCGGACGGCTTCGCCGATCGCCTCAAACAGCGCCTCAAACGGCCCGCGAAGCTGGTCCTCTGGCCCGCCGTGGCTCAAGGCGCTGGACTTCTTCTTGACCGCATCCCCAAACGCTCGGAGCGCGCTCAGAGCCTGTTGCTCTTCATTCACCGGGGTATCCCCGACAAGTAGTGGCGGCGCGGCTGCTATTGCACCACAAGTAGCGCATGTTGTCAAGAGGCGCGTCGCGGCGAATGGAGGGCGTGGTCACGGGCCGCCTCAGGCCGCGTGCGGATCGAGGGCGTCGCGCAACCCGTCGCCGAGGAAGTTGAGGGAGAGGAGGGTGAGAGAGAAGGTGACGCCAGGGAAGACCATGAGCCAGGGGCAGACCTCCATCGAGCGGGCGCCCTCGGCGATGAGGGTGCCCCAACTCGGCATGGGGTGCTCGACGCCCAGGCCCAGGAAGCTCAAGAAGGCCTCCTGGAGCATGACGGCGGGGACGTTGAGGGTGGCGTAGACGATGACGACGCCGAGGAGGTTGGGGACGATGTGTCGGAAGATGATGCGGCAGGGGCCGGCCCCCAGCCCGCGAGCGGCCTCGACGAACTCGCGTTCCTTTAGCGAGAGGACCTGTCCCCGCACGATTCGCGCGGTGGTGAGCCACTGGACGGCGCCGAGGGCGATGAAGAGGTTGAGCAGGCTCCGCCCAGCCACCATCACGATGAGGATGACGAGGAACATGAAGGGCAGGCCGTAGAGCACGTCCACGAAGCGCATCATCAGATTGTCCGTGCGGCCGCCCACGTAGCCCGCGATGGCGCCGTAGGAGACGCCGATGACGAGGCTCACGAGCGTGGCGACGACGCCGACGGCGAGCGACACGCGGGCGCCGTAGAGGAGGCGTGAGAGCAGGTCACGACCGAGGGCATCGGTGCCGAGCCAGTGGGAGCCGCTGGGCGGCGTGAGGGCCTCGGGCAGGTTGACGGCCTCGTAGGGGTAGGGAGCCAGGAGGGGGGCAAGGAGCGCCAGAAGCCCGAGGAGGAGCAGGAATCCCGCGCTCACCGCGGCCAGACGATTCGCCACCAATCGGCGGAAGGCCAGGCGGCCGGGGCTCATGCTCTCGGGCAGTTGTGCCGCGCTCATTCGAGGCGAATCCTGGGGTCGAGGATGGCGTGGACGAGGTCCACGACGAGATTCAGGACGATCAGGAGCGTGCTGTAGACGATGACGGTGCCGAGCGCGAGCGTGTAGTCGCGGCTCGTGGCGGCATTGACGAAGTGGCGGCCCATGCCGGGGATGTCGAATATCTGCTCGATGACGAATGAGCCGGTGAGGATGCTGGCCGTGGCCGGGCCGAGGTAGGAGACGAGCGGCCCGAGGCCGAGGCGGAGCGCGTGGCGGCGGACGATGGCCGGCTCCGAAAGCCCTTTCGCCCGCGCCGTGCGGATGAAGTCCTGCCGCAGCACTTCGAGCATTCCGCCGCGCGTCAGGCGTGCGATGCGGGCCGCGTAGGCCAGGCCGAGGGCCGTCGCGGGCAGCACCAGATGTCCCACCGTGCCCCAACCCGACGTTGGGAGCCAGTGGAGCGTGAGTGCGAAGAGCGTGACCAACAGAGGCGCGAGCACCATGCTGGGGATGGACACGCCGAGCATCACCAGCCCCATCGCGGCGTAGTCGGCGGCCTGGTTGTGGTGGAGTGCGGCGTAGACGCCCGCTAGGCCGCCGACGAGGAGCGCGATGAAGAGCGCCGTCGCGCCCAGGAGCGCCGAGCGGGGCAGGCCCTCGGCCAGAATCCTGTTCACAGAGCGGTCGGGCTGGGAGAGCGACGGCCCGAGGTCGCCCGTCGCGAGCCGCCCGAGATAGCGGAGGCACTGCACGGGCATGGGGTCGTTGAGGCCGTACTTCTTCTCGAGGGCCTGCCGCACCTCGGGGCTGAGCGCCCGCTCCTGGTCGAAGGGGCCGCCTGGCACGAGCCGCATGAGGAAGAACGAGAGCAGCACGATTGCCAGGAGCGTGAGGGCCGACGAAAGCAGGCGGCGAAGGAGGAATGTCACCATCGGTCGGAGCCTATGCGTGTCCTTGTAGCGACAAGCGTCCCGCTTGTCGAGGGGCGAAGAGAGCCGCAAGCGGGACGCTCGCGGCTACGTCATTCCGAGCGACGCTGAGTTGTCGGCTCATTCGCGCTCCGCGTCGAGGTGGATGTATTGGAACGGGTGGAAGTTGCGCGAGTTGTCGTAGACCCCTTTCACGCGGGGGCTGACGAGATAGGCGTTGACGTAGAAGTAAAGGGGGAGGATGGGCATCTCGTCGCAGACCAGGATGCGTTCGGCCTTCTGGTAGTTCTCCATTCGGCGGGCCTGGTCCGCCTCGCGGGCGGCCAGGGCGAGAAGCCTGTCGTACTCCGCGTGGCTCCAGCCCGTGCGGTTGTTGCCGTTGCCGGTGCCGAAGCAGTCGAGGAAGCTGCTGGGGTCCACGTAGTCAGCGACCCAGGATGAGCGGGCGATGTCGTAGTCGCGGGTCCGCATCGAGTTCTGGTAGACGCCCCACTCCTGGTTGAAGAGGGCGATGTGAATGCCGAGTTCGGTGCGCCACATGTGCTGAAGGGTCTCGGCGATCTGCTGGTGGGACTCGCTGGAGTTGTAGAGGAGGGTGAGGCGTGGGAAGGCGCGCCCGCCGGGAAAGCCTGCCTCGGCCAGGAGGCGGCGGGCCTCGGCGGGGTCACACCCAGAGCCTTCGGCGGGCGTGTAGCCGGGCAGGATGGGGGGGACGAAGCTCCGCGCGGGACGCTGCCCGGCGCGAAGCAGGTGGCGGGCGATGCTCTCCTTGTCCACGGCCAGGCTGAGCGCCTTCCGCACCCGCGGGTCGTCGAGGGGCGGGCGGGTGACGTTGAAGCGGAAGAAGTAGGTGTTGAGCTGCGGGGCGTAGCGGAAGCCTGGCAGGCGGGCGGCGTCGGCGATCTTAGGGCCCGGCACCTCGCGAATCCAGTCCACCTCGCCGGCCAGGTACTTCTTCAGCGCCGTCTCGGAGTCTGTGATGGCGAACACGCGGACCTCGTCGAGGGCGACGCGAGCGGCATCCCAGTAGCGTGGGTTGCGCCGCAGCACGATGCGCTCGAAGGGGCGCCATTCGGCGAGGGTGAACGGCCCGTTGCAGACCAGGTGCTCGGGGCGGGTCCAGGCCCTGTCGTGGGCCTCGATGCACCGGCGCTGGACTGGGGCGAATGTGGCGAAGGCGGCGAGTTCCAGGAAGTAGGGCACGGGGTTGCGGAGGCGGACCTCGAGCGTCCGCTCGCCGAGGGGCTGGAAGGACTCGACGCACTGGAAGAGCGAGGCATAGGCGGCGCCGGTATCGGGCCGCAGCACGCGCTCCCAGGCATAGGTGAAGTCGGCGGTCGTGACGGGCGAGCCGTCGCTCCAAAGCGATGGCCTGAGGTGGAAGCGATAGGTGCGACCGCCATCCTTCACCTCCCAGCTCTCGGCGATGCCGGGCACGGGGCGAAGTGTCCGTGGGTGAAGCGAGGTGAGGCCCTCAAAGAGGGCGAGGGCCACCGTGATGTCGGGCAGGCCGACCATGCGGGCGGGGTCGAGGGTTTGGGGCTCCGAGCTGTTGTTGTAGCGGAGCACCTGTGGCCGGAACAGGTCCTTGGGCGGCGGGGGCGGGAGCGGCTCGTCGGGCGAGAGGGTGGGAATCGCGTAGGGCGGCAGGGGCGGAGCGGGACGCCGGCTGCGGGCCAGCAGCAGCGCCCCCCAGCCGCCCAGCAGCCCCAGGGCGGCGAGAAACATCGCCACGCCAAGCCAGCCAGCTCTGTTGCCCATCGCCAGCGCCTCCCACGGCCCCGACCCTCTCCCTACCCTCTCCCTGGAAGGGAGAGGGGTCTGAACCCCCCTCCCTCTCAGGGAGCGGTAGGGGAGGGTCGGGCCTGTGGTTTGACAGTAGCCGCCGTGTTCCGTATAATAGCGGCTAATCCGTGAACGTCAAACGCATGTGACCCGTGTTAGGGATCCCGATGAAGATCAAGAGACGCAACAGCACGCTGCACCGCGTTCGCCAGAAGGGCTTCCGGGCGCGGATGAAGACGCGCGGCGGGCGGGCCGTCATCAACCGCCGCCGCGCCAAGGGCTGCAAGCGTTTGGCTCCGACCCGCCACGAATGAGTGGTGGCCCCCTCCCGTGCGGCTGATCGTCACGGCCGACCTGCACTATGAGTTCGCCGAGTTCCGCCCGCGGGTGGACGCGCTGGCCGCCGAGGTCTGCCGCGTCGGGGGCGACGTGTTGGTCCTCGCGGGCGACACGTTCGCCCAGGACCTCTCCCTCCTCGCCCATTGCCTTCACCTCTTCGACGGCTTCCGCGGCGAAAAGCTCCTCATCGCGGGCAACCACGACCTGTGGACCCGCACGGGCGACTCCTTCGCCCTCTACGACCGCCTCATCCCCGAGGCGGCCCGCGCCTGCGGGTTCCACGACCTGGACACGGCGCCGCGGGTGATTGGCAACGTGGGCTTTGTCGGCACCATCGGCTGGTACGACTACTCGTTCCGCGACCAGGCCCTCGGCATCCCCCTCCGCTTCTACGAGCACAAGGTGGCCCCAGGCTACGCCCGCCACGACTGGCGTTTCGGCCACCTGCTGCGAACGGCCGACGACATCTCGCCCAACGGCCTCCGCGCCAACTCCCGCTGGATGGACGGCGAGATGATCCGCTGGACCCTAGACGACCCCCGCTTCAACCGGATCACCCTCGACCGCCTCGAGGCCCAGCTCGCGGCCGTCGAGGGAGGCGTCCGCACCATCGTCGCCGTCACCCACCACCTCCCCTTCGCCGAGATGCTCAAGCGGAAGGCTGACCCCACGTGGGGCTTCGGCAACGCCTTCATGGGCAGCGTGGGGCTGGGCGACACGCTTCGCCGCCACGACAAGGTGCGCCACGCCGTCTTCGGCCACAGCCACGCCCGCGACGCCCGCACCCTCGGCCCCATCGCCGCCCTCAACGTCGGCTGCACCTACCGAATGAAGCGATACGACGTGCTTGAGGTCTGAACGGCCGTGAACAACCGCGAGCGGTTCCTGCGGACGATGCGGTACGAGTCGGTGGACCACCCGCCGCTTTCGGTCGGCGGCCCGTGGCACGAGACGCGGCTCCGCTGGGAGGCCGAGGGGCTGCCGAAGGGGGCCGACCTCTACGACTACTTCGGCCTGGAGCCGCTCCGCATCGCAAACGTCAGCCCCGAGACCCGCCTCTTCCCGTCGTTCGAGCCGAAGGAGTTAGAGCGGACCGACGAGTACGTGGTCAAGGTGAACGCCCGCGGCGTGAAGGTGAAAGTCACGCGCGCGATGGAGCACAGCGGCGCCGAGCACTACATCGAGTACCCCATCAAAGGCCGCGGCGACCAGGCCTGGCTGGCCGAACGCCTCGACCCGCTGCACCCCGGCCGCGACGCCAACGGGTGGGGAAAGCGGCTCCGCGAGGCCAGGAAGTCCGACACACTGACGCTCGTGGACTTCGGTTCCTTCTACGGCGACCTCCACGAGCACATGGGCACGGAGGCGATGAGCCTGGCCCTTTACGACCAACCCGACTTCGTCCACTGGTACAACGGTCGCATCGCCGCCCTCTGCGAGCACGCCATCCGCAAGGCCGTGGGCACGGGGCAGGTGGACATGATGGGCGGACACGAGGACATGTGCTTCAAGAACGGCCCGCTGGTGTCACCCGCCATGTTCCGCGAATTCCTCGCTCCCTACTACCGCCGCACGGTGGGCCTGGCACGGCAGATGGGCCAGTGGCTGTTCTGGATGGACTGCGATGGCGGCATCCGCCCGCTGGTTCCGCTCTGGCTCGAGGTCGGCGTGAACCTGTTCGCCCCATGCGAGGTGGCGGCGGGGGTGGACGTGCGGCAGATTCGCTCCGAGTTCGGCCGCGAGGCCCGCATGCTCGGCGGGATAGACAAGCGCGCCCTCGCCGCAGGCCCCGCCGCCATCGAGGCCGAAGTCCTTCCCAAGCTAGCCGTCGCCCGCGACGGCGGCTACCTGCCCGACATTGACCACGGCATCCCGCCCGATGTTCCCTTCGCTCACTACCACTACTACATCGAGCTCCTCAAGGCCGAATACGGCCTGCGTTGAGGAGCTTGTGCAATTTGGTTCGGGTTATGCTTGGGTGTTCGTTCTGGGAGCCCCGTCAGGGGCGATGGATCATTAGCCCACGGCGTAAGCCGTGGGAACACGGGCCGCAGCGAAAGCCAGCCCCGTCAGGGGCGATGGATCATTAGCCCACGGCGTAAGCCGTGGGAACGCGGGCCGCAGCGAAAGCCAGCCCCGCAAGGGGCGATGGAGCATTAGCCCACGGCGTAAGCCGTGGGAACGCGCGGTGCAACGGATGACCAGCCCCGTAAGGGGCGGCAGATGACAGAAAAGGGACACGCTCATGGCCCACACCTACACCCACCTTCTCTACCACGCCGTGTTCAGCACCAAGGGGCGCGTCCCGTGCCTCGATGGCGACCTGAGGCCCGACCTGTTCGCCTACATGGGCGGCATCGTGCGGGAGCTGCGTGGCAAGGCCTATATCGTCGGGGGGACGAACGACCATGCCCACCTTCTCATGACCCTCCCGCCCACCGTAGGCATCGCAGAGGCATTGCGGACCATCAAGGCCAATTCCTCGGGGTGGGTGCACGAGGCGTGGCCGTCGCGCCGGGGGTTCGCGTGGCAGGCCGGATATGGGGCGTTCACCGTCAGCCAGTCCAACAGCCGTTCCGTCGCGGCATACATCGCCGACCAGGAGGAGCACCATCGGAGGAGGTCGTTCCAGGAGGAATTCCTGGCGTTGTTGAGGAAGCACGGGATCGAGTACGATGAGCGCTACCTGTGGGACTGAGGGGGTCGTCTTCCGCCCCTACGGGGCTGGGGGTGGGTGGCTTGGGACGTTCCCACGGCTTACGCCGTGGGCTAATGTCCTAGCGCCCCTGACGGGGCGGGGACATGGGGGGCCTGGTTCCCACGGCTTACGCCGTGGGCTAATGTTCTCCAGCCCCTGACGGGGCGGAAGCCAGGCAGTGAGGAAGAGAGCGTGCCTTCCGACGGCGCGCTGGACGTCAGAAGTAGGCTGCTGTCGCCTGGAACGCCCTCGGAATCTCGTCGCGGTTGATGGCAAGGAGGTCGCGGTAGAGGGCGTGGGCGGCGTGGGTGTTGTGCTTGACGGGATAGGCGTAGAGGGCGTGGTAGAGGGTCCGCGGGTCCTCGGTGGCGATGGCGTCGCCGAGGAGTGTCTGGTGGGTGGCCAGGGCGCTGATGGTGCCGTGGAAGCAGTCGGGGATCGTGTAGCGGTCGGCGGGGCGGAAGCAATCGTGGCTGAGCAGTTGCGAGTACTCCAACACCGTGCGGTCCTTGAAGCCGTCCACCGCGCCACCCGAGACGGCGTCCGAGGGGGTTGCCTGCCCTTCGCGGGTCATGCCGAGCGAAGCCGAGGCATCTGTCCAGGGCGCCCGAGAAGCGAGATTCCTCGACGAGCTCGGAATGACACGTTCACTTGCGGGAGGCGCATCACGAAATGCCCCTTTGTTGGGGTGGCTGGTGACGATCTTCTCCTCGCCGACGCCGGCCAGGGCGCTGAGGATCTTGACGATGATGTCGTGGTCCTCGCGGCGGAAGGCGAAGTCGGTCTTCCAGTGCTCGGCCCAGAAGCCGGCGTCGAGGGCGCGGTCGAGCAGGGCGCGGAAGCGGCGGTCGGCCTCCGCGCGGGCCGTGGGGCCGTGCTTGAGGCCGGCCTCGATGCCGGCGCGGGTGAGCCGGGTCTTGTTGCGGGCCATCATCTGCTCGTAGAAGAGGTGGGCCATGCCGTCGCCCTCGGTGGAGAAGATGACGACGCCGAACTTGTGGAAGAGCTCTATGAGGCGGCGGAGGCCATAGGTGATGTTCCGCTTTGTCACCGCGCTCCACCAGGCCTGGTAGCGTGGTGGTCGCCAATCGGGCGTGAGGTGCTTCGCCAGGAGTTGGTAGATGTCCTGCCCGTGGTAGGTGCCGCCGAGGATGAAGCTGAGGTGGTTGACGCCGGCCACGTGGAGGTCGAATTCGTGGCACAGCTCGTCGCGCCCCATCAGGCGGGGGAGGTCCCAGGCGTGGTTCTGGTAGCCTGCGCACACGCCGAGGCAGCGGATGCGGGTGTGGTTATTCACCGCCGCGCTCAACACGGCCACGGGGTTGGCGAAGTCAATGAGCCAGGCGTCGGGGCAGAGCCGCTCCATCTTGCGGGCGACGTCCATCAGGATGGGGCCGCCCTTAAGGGCGAGGAAGGCGCCGTTGGGCGAGAGCTGGTCGGAACTCATGAAGCCGTGCTTCTGGCTGGCCAGGTTGCCCAGGGCGAAGGAGCGGGGCGAGCCGGCCATGAGCACCACGCTCACCGCGTCGGCCCCGTCGAGTGCCCGCTCGAGCGAGGCGTCCCACGTCGCCTTGCACGAGAGGGCGGCGAACTCGGGGGTCTTCATGACCATGCGCCCCATCGCCTCGGCGCGGGGCTGGGCGATGTCGTAGAGGACGATCTCGCCTCGGTCGAAGATGGGCTTGCGGGCCATTGCGCCGCGCAGAATCCCCAAGTGGCGGTGCGCTCCGCCGCCGACGAAGACGACTTTCATCCCTGTCTCCTCTCCTATGGGTGCGGCATCGAGGAAGGCGGCATTTTACCATGCGGGCCGGCGTTTTGACAGCGCGGCTTGTGGGCCGATAGAATCGTGTGACGGGCTGGGCGTCTTGACTCCGCATGGAAGGAGGCTGCGATGCGTTTGTTCGACGAGGTGATCGAGGCCGTTCGGGACTATCCTGTGAAGGACCTTGCGGTGGCCGCCGCCGAGGACCACACGGTGCTGGAGGCCGTGGCCGACGCGATGCGGCAGAAGATGGTGCGTGCCACGCTCGTCGGCAACGAGCTGGCCATCCGCAAGGTGGCCGAGGAACACAAGATTGACCTCGGCGACGCCAAGATCGTCCACGAGCGCGACCCCGTGCGCGCGGCCGCGACCGCCACGGCGATGGTGAGCGCCCACGAGGCCGACATCCTGATGAAGGGGCACATCCATACGGACGATTTCCTGCGCGCCGTGCTCGACAAGGAGCACGGCCTGCGCTCCGGCTCGATCATGAGCCACGTCTACATCTTCGAGCATCCGCAGCGGGAGCAGTTCCTCTTCATGTCCGACGGGGCGATGAACATCGCGCCCGACCTGGCGACCAAGGGCGCCATCATCCTCAACGCCGTCCACGTCGCCCACGCCTTCGGCATCGAGGAGCCGAAGGTGGCCGTCCTGGCCGCGGTCGAGCTGGTGAACCCTGCCATGCAGGCCACCGTGGACGCGGCGACGCTGCACATCATGGCCGACCGGGGGCAGTTCTCGCCCAAGTGCATCATTGACGGGCCGTTCGCCTTCGACAACGCGATCAACGAATGGGCCGCGCAGCACAAGAAGATCAAGGGGCCGGTGGCGGGGAAGGCCGACGTGCTGGTGGTGCCCGACATCGAGGCGGGGAACATCCTCGCCAAGTCGCTCGTCTACCTCGGCGGGCTGACCGTGGCAGGGATGGTCGTCGGGGCGAAGGCGCCCATCGTCCTCACCTCGCGTGCCGACCAGGCGCGGGCGAAGCTCGTCAGCATCGCCTGCGCCGTCTACATGGCCGGCATCGTGCGCGAGCTGCGGCTCAAGGTGGGGAAGGTGCGGTATTGATGAAGCTCTCGGCAGCAGTACAGCGCCGGGCGGGCGAGGCATGGAACGCATTGGCTTGCCGTGTGCGCGGCCTCGGCTTCCGGGGCGCATCGCTCCCCTTCGACCCGAGCTGGGACGAGGCCGACCTGGTGGCCCTGCGCGAGGCATTCGACGGCGAGCGGGCGGAGATCGTGGAACTGGCCTGCCCCTGCAACTTCCTCACGCCCTCCGCGGAGGCGTGCCGCCGCAACTTCGCCCTCCTCCGCCGCGCACTCGAGGCGGGCGCCCTGCTGAACTGCGATCACGTGACCACCCATGCCGGCACCCGCCACCCCGACCCCAACCAGCCCCTCGCCGCGCACCCGGACAACTGGGCCGATGCGACCTGGGACCTCTTCGTGCAGCGCGTGTGGGCCTTCCTCGATGAGGCGGAGGACATGGGGGTGCGCCTCTGCTTCCAGCCGCATCCCGCGACGACGCTGAACACCCTCGAGAGCCTGGCCGGGCTGACCGCCGACGCCACGACGGTGCGTGTGCGGGTCGCCCTAGACCCCGCGGCTCTCTTCGACGCCGAAGCCGCCGCCCGGCCGACCCGAGCCCTGGCCGAGATCTTCGCCACCCTCGCCGACACGATCGCCGTCGCCCGCGCGACCGACGTCCGCCTCATTGCCTCGACCGATGAGCCCCTCGTCGAGCCCGCGGCGTTAGGCGAGGGCGTGCTCGACTACCCGACCTATCTGAAGCTCGTCGCCGCCCTGGAACTCGACACCCCCGTCGTCGTGCCGCCGCAGCCCAGCGATGCCGCCTATCGCGCAGCACACGCTTTCCTCACCGCAGCAGCTAACCGCGCCGGGCCGCCAGCCAGGACTGCCTAAAGGCAGGACTCCGAACGAGGATGCCCGCCCGTTTGGAGTCCTGCCTTCAGGCAGTCTTCCTCCGTGACGAGCGGGACCGCAGGAGGCCCCTTACCCAGCCATGCACGTCCTTGCCATCGGGATCAGGCACAGCATCGTGAGCGGCTCGGGGCCGCTGTTGGCGAAGTGGTGCTCCTCGTCGGGCGGCACGAACACGACTGTGCCCGGCGCCAGCGGCTTCTCGCCCTCGGGGCCGGCCACGATGCCTTTGCCAGTGAGCACGAACACCTCGTGCTCCCACGGGTGCGCGTGGTGCGGCGTGTGGCCGCCGGGGGCGATCTCGAAGTGACGCATCGCGAAATTCGACGCCCCGTCGCCCTCGTTGATCACCCAGCGAATCGTCACCCCCTTCGCTCCCTCCTCCACCCGCTGCGCGGCGACCTCGCTGTAGTGCTTGACCTTCATCAGGCTTCTCCTTGTTCCAGGAACTCGGCCAGGCGGTCGAGGGCGGGCACGAGGGTGCCCTCCTCGACCGCAAAGCAGAGGCGGACGTGTCCCTCCCCGCCGGCGCCGAAGGCGCAGCCGGGGGCCAGGCCCACGCCCCTCTCGAGCAGCAGGCGGTGGCAGAGGTCGAACGAATCGGCGAGGCCCTCGATGCGGGGGAAGGCGTAGAAGGCGCCCTGGGGCTCCACCAGCGCGACCCGGGGGCAACGGCGGAGCCGCTCGCACGCCAGGTCGCGGAGCGCCCGATAGCGACCCTGCATCTCACGGACGAACGGCTCGCCCTCCGTGAGCGCCGCCAGCGCTGCCCGCTGCGAGGGCGCCGGGGCGTGGCTGACCACGAACTCCTGGAGCTTCGTCATCTGCTCGATGATCCGCCGCGGGCCAAGCGCATAGCCCAGCCGCCAGCCCGTCATGCTGTATGTCTTCGACGCGCTGTTCAGAAGCAGCAGGTTCTCTCGCTGTCGCACCACCTGGCGGATGGGCGCCACGACGAGGCGGTTGCTCGCAGCGCTCCCGCTAGAGGCGCGCACAGGCTGGAAGCCTGTGC